>JBAIYN010000319.1:0-22120 GCA_037915775.1 Burkholderiales bacterium
AGAATACGACACGCGAGCGCGCTTCGGGTGTCGAATATTCACTTGACGGACTGAGCCGACAGACCGCCGGGCGGGGAACGTGGCACGAGCGATGAACAGCGCGGGTTCGTGAGCGATCACCGCGGAGGGCGTGGAATCCGCACGTCGTCAGGACGCGTTGTCCACGTCCATGTGCGGGACTTTTCGGGCCGGCGCTGCGCACCTTGAATTTGCTGCGTGTAGGCGGCCTGCAACTAGACAGGCTGCCCGAGGTGCTAACAAACGTTGTGGCCGAGCAGCAGGTATTCCATCGGGGCCTTCTGTACATGCACGTCGTTTTGTCTCCGGCCGGTGCTTGCGCGCCTTAACTTCGCGTTCGCGAAGTTAGCCTGCAACGAAATCGCCTGCCGTGCTTTCTATCGGACGTTATGTCCGAGCAGCAGGTATTCCATCAGGGCCTTCTGTACATGCAGGCGATTTTGTCTCCGGCCGACGCTTGCGCGCCTTAACTTCGCGTTCGCGAAGTCAGCCTGCAACGAAACAGGCTGCCCGAGGTGCTAAGAAACGTTGCGGCCAAGTAGAAGGTATTCCATTAACGCCTTCTGGACATGCAGCCTGTTTTCCGCCTCGTCGAAGACGGCGGACTGGGGGCCTTCGAGGACTTCTTCGGTCACTTCCTCGCCGCGGTGCGCGGGTAGGCAGTGCATGAAGAGGGCGTCCGGCCTGGCGGCGCGCATTAACCTCGCATCGACCTGCCAGCGCGCAAATGCCCGTCGGCGGGCTTCGTTTTCTGCCTCGAAGCCCATGCTCGTCCATACATCCGTGTTCACCAGATCAACGCCGCGCGCTGCCTCGAGCGGGTCGGCGAAGAAGCGGAAATGCGGTCCAGGCGCCGCAAGGCGCGCGTCGAGCGGGTACTCGGCCGGCGTCGATACGTGCAGCGTGAAGCCCAGCAGCCGCGCCGCCTGCAGCCAGGTGTACGCCATGTTGTTTGCGTCGCCGATCCATGCGACGGTCTTGCCCGCGATCGACCCGCGGCGCTCGATGAACGTGTAGATGTCGGCGAGGATCTGGCACGGGTGGTATTCGTTGGTCAACCCGTTGATCACCGGCACGCGCGAGAACGTGGCGAACTTCTCGATCTTCGCCTGCTCGTAGGTGCGGATCATCACGATGTCGACCATGCGCGAGATCACGCGCGCGGTGTCCTCGATCGGTTCGGCGCGGCCGAGCTGCGAATCGCCCGTGGTCAGGTGGATCACCGACCCACCCATCTGGTACATGCCCGCCTCGAAGCTCACGCGCGTGCGCGTGCTCGCCTTCTCGAACACCATCGCCAGCGTGCGGTCGGCCAGCGGCTGGTAGAACTCGTAGCGCTTGAAACGGTCCTTGATGATGCGGGTGCGCTCGAACACCCACTCGATCTCTTCGCGCGTGAGATCCGCCAGCTGCCGGAAGTGCCTGATCGGTTGCTCTGACATGGCACCTCCTATGCGGCCAGGAACGCGCGCACCAGCGGCGCCAGCCGCGCGACGATCTGGTCGGCCTCGTCGGCGCTGATGATCAGCGGCGGCAGCAGCCGGATCACGCGCTCCTGCGTGACATTGATCAGCAGGCGCGCGTCGAGTGCGCGTTTGGCGAGTTCGCCACAGGGCCGGTCCAGTTCGATCCCGATCATCAGCCCCTGGCCACGGATCGCGGTCACGCCGGCAAGGCCGGCGAGTTCGCGACTGAAGCCCGCGCGGATCCGCTCGCCCTGCGCGGCGGCGTTCGCCATCAGCCCTTCTTCCTCGATGATCGCCAGAGTCTCCAGCCCTGCGCGGCACGCGAGCGGCCCACCACCGAAGGTCGAGCCATGATTGCCCGGACCCAGCACGCCCGTTGCGCGACCTCCGGCGACGACCGCGCCGATCGGCACACCGGAGCCCAGTCCCTTGGCGATCGTGATCACATCGGGCTGAATATCCGCCCACTGGTAGCCGAACCACTTGCCGGTGCGGCCGATGCCGGACTGCACCTCGTCGATCATCAAGAGCCACGCGTTCTCGTCGCACAGCTTGCGCAGCGCGCGCACGTAGTCCCGGTCGGCCACGCGGATGCCGCCTTCGCCCTGCAGCACCTCGAGCCAGATCGCCTGAACGCGTTTGTCCTGCGCGGCCACGCGCTCGATCTCGGCCAGGTCGTTGTACGGCATGCGGATGAAACCTGTCGGCAGCGGATCGAAGCCCTTGCGCGCCTTCTCGCTGCCGGTGGCGGCGAGCGTGGCGAGCGTGCGGCCGTGCCACGCGTGCTCCATCACGATCGTCTGTGCCTCCGGGTTGCCGTGCTTGTGACCGTAGAAGCGCACCAGCTTCAGCGCGCCTTCGTTGGCTTCCGAACCGGAGTTGGCGAAGAACACCTCGTCCAGGCCGGACAGGCCGCAGACGCGATCGGCCAACAGCTCCTGCTCGCGGACGCGGTAGACATTCGACGTGTGGATCAGTTTGCCGGCCTGGTTGGCGATCGCCTTGACCAGCCGCGGATGCCCGTGGCCGAGCCCGTTGACCGCAATGCCGGCTAGCGCGTCCAGATAGGCGTTGCCGTCGGCGTCGAACAGCCAGGCACCCTTGCCGTGGGTAAACGCCACCGGCAGGCGGCTGTAGGTGTTCATCAAGTGCGACATGGCGGGCTCGCTGAAAAAGAAAAACGCGGCGCGGCCGCGTTTTGCGAATTATAGGCAGTCCGCGTCGCGGCGACGGTGCGCGGCGCGCGCTCAGGCAACCCTGCGCACGGCGCGCCGCGTCGCAAGCGGAGCCATCTTCTGCTCCTCGGCGGCCATCAGCACGCGCACGCTGGGGAAGTAGCCCTGGTAGACCACGCCGTGCAGCTCGACCTTGTTCTGCACGCGCAGGTAGCGGATCAGGTATTCGACGATGTTGTCGGTGATGCGTTGACCGGGGACCAGCACCGGGATTCCGGGCGGGTAGGGGACGATCTGGTCGGCACAGATTCGGCCCTTCAGCGCCGCATTCGGCTGGTCGTTGTCGTCGAGCAGCGGGATCAGCTCGCCGCCGCAGTAGTACGCATCGCGCGGCAGACAGACCAGCTCGGTGAACGGCGGCAGGTCCGGCGAGCGGTAAAGCCGGCGCGGCGCGCGCTTCTCGCGGCCGATGCGCATCAGCGCGTCGTACAGGCGCGAACACTTCGAGCGCGTCGTGCCGATGGTCAGCAGCAGCGTGATCGTGTTGAAGGTCGACTTCTCGATCGTGATGTTGAAGCGCGTGAACAGTTCCTGCTGCAGTTCGTCCACGGTCAGGCCGCAGGACGAAATGTCGACCGTGATCTTGGTCGGGTCGAGCCGGATGCCGTCGCCCTTGACCTCGTCCGGCAGCAGGTCGTCGAGTTCGAGCACGCGGAACACGCCGGTCGAGTTGATCTGCTGGCGCAGCTCGGCCGCGAGCATCAGCGTGCGCTCGAGCAGCTTGTAGCCCTCCATCACCGCCTGCTTGCGGCCGACGTCGAGGCTCGCGATCATGCCGTACATCGGGCTGGTCGACGTATGCATGTTGAAGTTCTCGCGGAACAGGTGCTCCTTGAACGTCGGATCGTTGACGTGGATGAACGCCGCCTGCGAGAAGGCGGTCAGCGTCTTGTGCGCCGACTGGGTGGCGTAGTCGGCACCGGCTTCGAGCGCGGTAGGCCGCAGATCGGGGTGAAAGCGCGCATGCGAAAACCAGGCCTCGTCGATCAGCACCTTGATGTTCTTCGCGTGCGCGGCCTCGACGATCGGCTTCAGGTCGTAGCGCAGGCCGTCGTAGGTGCATGACGTCAGCACCAGCAGCTGCGCATCCGGATGGTCCTCGATCGCCTTCAGGATGGTCTTCTTGGGCACCGGCCCGAACACGCCGTACTTGCGGTTGACGCTGGAATCAAGATAGATCGGCCGCGCGCCGGACAGCACCACGCCGTGGTGCACGCTCTTGTGACAGTTGCGGTCGAGCAGCATCTTCTCGCCCGGCGCGATCAGCGTTTGCAGGATCACCTTGTTGGCGGTCGAGGTGCCGTTGGTGGCGAAGAACGTCTTGCGCGCGCCGAACGCCTTGGCCGCCATCTGCTGGGCCTCGGCGATCACGCCGGTGGGCTCCATCAGCGAGTCGAGCGCCTTGACCGACACCGACAGATCGGCGTCGAACACGTGCTCGCCCATGAACTCGTAGAACTCGTTGACCCACGGGCTGCCGCGCAGCGAATCGCCGCTCGAGTGCCCCGGCGTGTGCCACGCATCCTTGGCCGCGAGCACGTAGGAGCGCAGCGCGTCGTAGAACGGCGTGCGCGCGCGCTCGGCGATCTGCGCGTTCAGGATGCGGTACATGCCGCGGTAATCGCGCTCCTCGCGGTAGAAGTAGCCGTCGACCGCCTCGGCGAAGAGGGCATCGACGACCTGATCCTCCTTTTCCTTCTCGATCAGGATGTACAGGTCGAGTTCCGGCCGCAACGCGGTGATCTTCTGCACCAGTTTGAGCGCGCTGACCTGCAGGCTGCGCGCGGGCTCCTTGCCATTGCCGTTGCGGCCGGCCCCTTTGGCAGTCGTGCGGCGTGCGCCCTCCTGCACCGCATACAACTTGTCGTCGACGATCACGACCTGGATGTCGCCATCCTCTTCGATCTGGTGCAGCCCTTCCTTCGCGGTCAGCGCACCGATGAAGGCGATGCCGAACGGGTTGTCGAGCGAGCGCGCCGCGGCGTTCAGGCCCTTGAGTAGTTCCTTGAGGATCAGCGGCTCGTCGTTGATGACGAGGACTTTCGATATCGGGCCGGGCGTCATGCCATCGTGAGGCGCGGGGGACGGGAGTCGGGACGCTTTATGCGCGAAATGGCTCGCGAACGCAAGCCGAAGTTTGGACTTCGGGCCGAGGGTGTCGGGCCGAGGTCACACACAAACGCGGCCGTGCACACTTCGACACCGGAACCGCGGAAATCGTTTCACGGACGATACAATTCACGACGCCACAGGCCGTGCCCACCGGCAACCGGCACCCGCCACTTCTGCCCGCCGCCTGTCGTGCGGATTCTCCCGATCTGCAACGCCTCGACTTGACGTCCCAGACCCCGAAACAGACGGCCGCGCCAAGGCAGTTCTTCATCCATGGCGTCACCGTGCACGGCAAGAAGTTCCGCCCCAGCGACTGGGCCGAGCGTCTGTGCGGCGTGATGTCGGGCTACCGACCGGGCGGAGTGGGCGGCGGACGCGACGCGCGGATCGGCTTCTCGCCGTACTGTCGGCCGACGACCGTCGGTGACGTGAAGTGCGTGATCGTCGATGAGCGGCTGCGGGACATCGAACGGATGGCGTTCGATTTCGTGATGAACTTCGCCCGCGACAACGAATTGCAGGTGTTCGAAGGCTGCTCGCTGCCGGAGCCGCCGCCGGCATAGCCCGAGAAAGACAAAGGGCGCGGCCCGCATCGCGCGACCGCGCCCCGAATCTGTCTGTCGATCTGCGATCAGGCCATTGCCTTGATCGCTGCGGCCAGCCGGCTCTTGTTGCGGGCGGCCGTGTTCTTGTGGACGACCTTCTTGTCGGCGATCGAGTCAATCACGCCGGTGGCTTTCTGGAACACCTCCAGAGCCGCCTTCTTGTCCCCCGCCGCGATCGCCTTGCGAACCGTCTTGACGGCCGTGCGCACGCGTGAACGCAATGCGGTGTTGTGCGTGTTTCGTTCCGTGTTCTGGCGTGCGCGCTTGCGCGCCTGCTTGGTGTTGGCCATGTCGTTTCCTGAGATCGTGGCGTCCGCGGGATGTCACCGCAAACAAGGATGGGCGCCCGGAAAGCCCTAAACTATATCAGAGCGGCCCGTCGCGAACAAAGACTTGGCGTTGCGGCCCGATCGGATCCGACGCGTCCTTGAACCTACTTCGCGCTGCCGCCACCATATCCGGCCTGACGATGCTCTCGCGCATCACCGGGCTGGTGCGCGATCTGCTGGTCTCGCGCATCTTCGGCGCCACTGCCGAGACCGACGCATTCAACGTCGCCTTTCGCCTGCCCAACCTGCTGCGGCGCCTCTTCGCCGAAGGCGCGTTCCAGCAGGCTTTTGTGCCGATGCTGGCCGGCGTGCGACGGCAACAGGGCGACGACGGCATGCGCACGCTGGTCAATCACGTGGGGTCGGCGCTGTTCTGGACCGTGCTGTTTGTCTCGGCGATCGGCGTCGCTTTGGCGCCGGTGCTGGTGTGGCTGATCGCGTCGGGTCTGGCCGCGAACCCGGCGGCGTTCGATCTGGCGACGCTGATGACGCGCTGGATGTTCCCGTACATCGTGTTCATGTCGCTCGTGTCGCTCGCCGCGGGTGTGCTGAACACCTTCCACCGGTTCGGGATCCCGGCGTTCACGCCGGTGCTGCTGAATCTGTCCTTCATCGTCTGCGCGGTATTTCTCAGCCCGCATCTGGCACGGCCGATCATGGCGCTTGCATTCGCGGTCGTGATCGGCGGCGCGCTGCAGCTCGGGCTGCAGGTGGCGGCGCTGCGCCGGCTGGGCTTCGTCCCGCGCATCGGCGGCTTGCGCGCCGCGTTTGCCGACTCAGGCGTGCGCAGGATCCTCAGGTTGATGCTGCCGGCCGTGTTCGCGGTGTCCGTGGCCCAATTGTCGATCATCATCAACACGAACATCGCGTCGCACCTGGCGGCGGGCAGCGTGACCTGGCTCGCATTTGCCGATCGGCTGATGGAGTTCCCGACCGCGTTGCTCGGGGTCGCGCTGGGCACCGTGCTGCTGCCGGCGCTTTCGAAAGCGGGGGCCGAAGGTCACGCGGATGACTACAGCCGGCTGCTGGACTGGGGCCTGAGACTGACCTGCCTGATCGCCCTGCCAGCGGCACTGGGGCTCGGTCTGCTCGCCGAGGGCTTGGTCGCGGTTCTGTTCGAGGGTGGCAAGTTCAGCGCCCACGACGTGAGCCAGACCGCTCTGGCGCTGACAGGGTACGCGGTCGGCCTGCTGGGCCTGATTGCGGTGAAGATCCTGGCGCCGGGGTTCTATGCTCGGCAGGACGTGAAGACACCGGTGAAGATCGCGGTGATCTCGCTGCTGGCGACGCAGGCGGCCAACGTCGCTTTCGTTCCGCTGCTCGCGCACGCGGGGCTCGCGGTTTCGGTGGGCATCGGCGCGCTGGTGAATGCCGCGCTGCTGTTCACCGGGCTGCGAAGGAGGAAGGTGTATCAACCACAGCCGGGTTGGCTGCGGTTTGCTCTCAAGCTCGCGGTTGCGCTGGCGGCGCTGGCGATTTTGCTGTGGTTTGCTGCTCACCGCATCGACTGGGTCGGAATGCAGGGCGCAGTGACGATCCGCGCGCTGTGGCTGGCCGGCGTGATCGCCGTCGCCATGGCGCTGTATTTCGGTCTGCTGTGGCTGCTCGGATTCCGGCTGCGCGATTTTTCGCTGCGCGCGCGATAAGGCTTCGGAAGTCGTCGGCCGCGATGGCGACGGCTTCCGATCCCGGCGACGTTCCCGTGCGAGTCAGACGTGAGGCAGCATCGCCTCGGCGCTGCTGACTTCGAACTTGCCCGGCGCTTCGATGTGCAGCTTCTTCACCTCGCCGTCGACGACCAGCATCGCGAATCGCTGGCAGCGCACACCCATGCCGCGCGCGGTAAGGTCGAGTTCCAGGCCGAGCTTCTTCGTGAAGTCCGCCGAGCCGTCGGCCATCATGCGCACCTTGCCGGTCGCATTCTGGTCGCGGCCCCACGCGCCCATCACGAAGGCGTCGTTGACCGACAGGCACCAGATTTCGTCCACGCCCTTCGCCTTCAATGCGTCGTAGTGCCTCAGGTAACTCGGCACGTGCTTCGCCGAGCAGGTGGGCGTATAGGCACCCGGCAGGCCGAAAACAAGGATCTTCTTGCCCTTGACCAGATCCGCCACGTTGAAGGTGTTGGGCCCCAGCGAGCAGCCCGCTGTCTCGACTTCGATGAATTCCTGCAGTTGCCCGTCAGGCAGGCGATCTCCGACCTTGATTGTCATTTTCCGATCTCCACTGGTTGAATGAGTCTGGCGAAAAAGTGTAGTCAATCGCCGAGCGCCACGCCCTCGCGCCTGGGATCGGCGCCTCCCGCCCAGCCGGGACGGCCATCGGGCAGCCGGACGCGGACAATCCCTTGGGTTCCGCTCGGCATCGAAAATTGCCGCACCTCGTGCCCGCGTTGCTCCAGCTGCGCGATGGCGGCGCGGCTGAAGCGGCCGGCTTCGAGGTCGGTAGGCCCGTTCAGGCTGTCGAAGTTGGGGAGCGAGATCGCCTGCTGGATGTCGAGCTGCCAGTCCATGATGCCGACCAGTGTCTTCGCGACGTGGCCGATGATGAACGGTCCGCCCATCGAACCGATGCTGGCAACGAGTTCGTTGGTCGCGCGATCGAACACCAGCGTCGGTGCCATTGACGACATCGGCCGCTTGCCCGGCTGCACGCGATTGGCGATCGGCCTGCCGTCTGCGCTCGGGGCGAACGAGAAGTCGGTCAGCTCGTTGTTGAGCAGGAACCCCCGCACCATGATCCGTGCACCGAACTGGTTCTCGATCGTCGTCGTCATCGACACCGCGTCGCCGTCGTCGTCGACGACGGAAATGTGCGACGTGCCGCCGCGCGGCGCGGCGTGGTCGGCGGCCCATGAGACCCGGTATCCGGCCGGTATCCCCGGCATTGCCACCCCCATGCTGCGTGCGCTGATCAACTGCGCGCGATCGCGCAGGTAATTGCGGTTGGTCAGCGCGAACATGTCCACCGGCACGAAATCGGGATCCGCCACGTAAAGGTTCCGATCGGCGAATGCGAGCCGCTCCGCTTCGGTGAAAAGGTGCACCGCATCGACCTGCGGCCGCAGCTCTCCGTCGACGGTCTGCGGCGGCACCACGCTGATGTTGCGGCTGCTGAAGATGCCAAGCATCTGTGCCACCGCAATGCCGCCCGACGACGGCGGCGGCATGCCGCACACGGTCCACCCCTTGTAGGCGGTGCATAGCGGCGTGCGCTCCCTGGCCTGATAGGTGGCGAGGTCGCTTTCGGCCAGCCGGCCGGCATTGGGCTGGGCATGCACGGCGCGCACGATATCGGCCGCAATCGGCCCCTTGTAGAACGCGTCGGCGCCCTGGGTCGCGATCGCTCGCAGCGTTTGCGCAAATTCCGGGTTGCGCAGGATCGTGCCGACCGCCTTCGGCGTTCCGTCGCCGTTATAGAAGTAGGCGCGTGCCGCCGGGTCGCGAGCGAGATACTTCTCGCTGGCAAGTTGCCGGTTCAGCAGCGGCGACACCGCGAACCCGTTCTCGGCGAGGCGGATCGCCGGCTCGAAAAGGCGCGCCCAAGGCAACCGACCATGCTGCTTGTGCACCAGCTCCAGCAGCCGCAGCACTCCCGGCGTGCCCACGCTGCGGCCGCCGACGACCGCGTCGTAGAACGCCATCGGCTTGCCGTTGGACATGAACAGGTTCTCGTCGGCGGCGATCGGTGCCGTCTCGCGGCCGTCGAACGCCTGCACGCGCTTGCCGTCCCAGTACATCAGGAACGCGCCGCCGCCGATTCCGGAGCTCTGCGGCTCGACCAGGTTAAGCACCATCTGCATCGCGATCGCTGCATCGATCGCGGCTCCGCCGGCGCGCAGGATCTCGCGCCCGGCTTGCGCGGCGAGCGGGTTGGCCGCCGCCGCCATGTGCCTGACCGCGGTCGCTGTCGAGGGCGCGGCACGGAACCACGATTCCGCCTCCGGGGCCGTTGCACGATCGACAGGCGTCGCGCAGGCAGCGAGCAGCAGCGCTGCGCACAAGGTGATCGGCCGCAACCTGGATCTCATCGCCGTGCTCGTGGAACCCCGGGCGCCGGGCAGCGTGGGCCGTCGGCGGCCTATCCGCATTGCAGCCGGAAGGCGCTGCGTCGCATCACGCTGTGGCCGCGGCCGCGCGACGTCGGAGCGCCCGACCTGCGGAGAATTCCGATTTGCGACGAAACGCGATGCGCCCGTCTTCTGCTCATTTGGGCTGCATGCGGATCGCGCCGTCCAGGCGAATCGTCTCGCCGTTCAGCATCACGTTTTCGAAGATCGCCTTCACCATTTGGGCGTACTCCTCCGGCCTGCCGAGGCGGGACGGAAAGGGCACCTGCTTGCCGAGCGAGTCCTGCAACTCCTGTGGCATGCCGAGCAGCATCGGCGTGGCGAAGATGCCCGGTGCGATCGTCACGCAACGGATGCCGCTGCGTGACAGGTCGCGCGCAACCGGCAGCGTCATGCCGACGATGCCGCCTTTGGAAGCCGAATACGCGGCCTGGCCGATCTGGCCGTCGAACGCCGCCACCGAGGCGGTGTTGACCAGCACCCCGCGCTCGCCGTCGCTGGTCGCGTCCTGCTTCGACATCGCGTCGGCTGCCAGCCGGATCATGTTGAACGTGCCGATCAGGTTGATCGAGATCACGCGCGCGAATGCATCGAGGCGGTGCGGACCATCCTTGCCGATCGTCTTCTCGCCGATCGCGATCCCGGCGCAATTCACGAGCCCGCGCAGCGTGCCCATCGACAATGCGGCAGCGACAGCGGCCTTCCCGTCCGCTTCGCTGCTGACGTCGCACTTGACGAAGCGTGCGCCGGCGAGTTCGCGCGCAAGCGCCTCCCCCTTGTCGGCCTGCACGTCGGCGATCACCACTTTGCCGCCGTTGGCGGCGATCATGCGCGAAGTCGCGCCCCCCAGTCCCGACGCGCCGCCGGTGACGATGAAAACGTTGTTGCAAATCTCCATTGGATCCTCGCTCGATGGAACAGCGAGGATTCTAGAACCGTGGCTGTGACCGCCCCGGGATGCGGTTCAGCGCACTGCGCAGCGCGCGTGAACCCACAGGCTGCCGCGGAATTCCCCGCCGGCATCGATGCGGGTGCGCAACCGGATGATCGGAGCGACGCAGCTTTCGGCATCGATTCCGAGGTCGCTCATCCAGGCGCGCATCGTTTCGGAAGAGAACCCGAGCGCGTAGTGCGGGCGGAACCGCTCGGTTCCGACACCGTATGACGGCATTTCGATCAGGCTGACGCGATTGACGGCCGCGTCCCACGGTCGAGCGTTCGGCGGCGCCGCCGACAAGGTGGACGCCCGCGCAAGGCTGCCGGCCATTCGCAGTTCCGGCTGCGAGGCTTGCGCGCTGCGCATCCAGACCGCGTCGCTCAGCGGTTCGTCTGCGGGAGCGTGCAGTTGCGCGGCCACGTGCTGTCCGCAACCGATCGCAATCGCGCCGGCGGCGGCGAGGATCGAAAGGGCACGGGTTGCGCGGACCTGCATGGCGACTCCGGGCGGCAACGGACGCAATCACTATCTGCGTGCCGCCGCGTCTGCACAACCATGCGAAATCATGAGACGCCGGGTCGGTTTGTGCTTCAATCTTCCGTACGTAAGGACCTGCTTATTCAAGAGTTCGCATAAGGAGAATCGATGAGCACTCATGGACGCGAGCTGCTGACCGCGTTGCGCACTTTCGAGAAGGGCAAGATCGTCACCGCGCGCGAAGCGGTCCAGCTGATCCAGGACGGCGACGCGATTGCCACCGGGGGATTCGTCGGCATCGGGTTTCCGGAGAACATCGCCGTCGCCCTCGAGCAGCGCTTTCTCGAATCGAGCGAGCAGGGGCCGGAAGGAATCGGCCGGCCGACGGACCTGACGCTGATCTATGCCGCGGGGCAGGGCGACGGCAAGGAGCGCGGGCTGAATCACCTCGGCCACCGCGGACTGCTGAAGCGCGTGATCGGCGGCCACTGGGGACTGGTGCCCAAGGTGCAACGTCTGGCGGTCGCCAACGAGATCGAGGCCTACAACCTGCCGCAGGGCGTGATCACGCACCTGTTCCGCGATTCGGCCGCGGGGAAACCCGGCCATTTGACGCGCATCGGGCTCGGAACCTTCGTCGATCCTCGGCTCGGCGGCGGCAAGATCAACGAGCGCACCAAGGAGGATCTCGTCACGCTGATGAACATCGGCGGCGAGGAATACCTGTTCTACAAATCCTTCCACATCGACGTCGGCATCGTGCGCGGAACGACCGCCGATGTCGACGGCAACATCACGATGGAGAAGGAGGCGCTGACGCTCGAGGCGCTCGCGATCGCGATGGCGGCACGCAATTGCGGCGGCATCGTGATCGTGCAGGTCGAGCGCATCGCCGACCGCGGGTCGCTGAACCCGCGCCAGGTGAAGATCCCCGGTGTGCTGGTGGACTGCGTCGTCGTCGCGGAGAAGCCGGAGTACCACCATCAGACATTCGCGGAGCCGTACAGCCCCGCATTTGCCGGCGAAATCCGCGTGCCGGCATCGATGGTGGAGCCGATGCCGATGAGCGAGCGCAAGATCATCGCGCGCCGCGCCGCGCTGCAACTGAGGGCCAACAGCGTCGTCAACCTCGGCATCGGGATGCCCGAAGGCGTGTCCGGCGTCGCCGCCGAGGAGAAGGTGATCGACCTGCTCACGCTGACGGCGGAGCCGGGCGTGGTCGGCGGGATTCCGGCTTCCGGGCTGAACTTCGGCGCCGCGGTCAACACGCAGGCGATCATCGATCAGCCGTACCAGTTCGACTTCTACGACGGCGGCGGGCTCGACCTCGCGTTCCTCGGGCTGGCGCAGGCGGACCGGATGGGCAACCTCAACGTCAGCCGGTTCGGACCCCGGCTCGCGGGCGCGGGCGGCTTCATCAACATCTCGCAGTCTGCCAAGAGCGTGGTGTTCGTCGGCACGTTCACCGCGGGGGACCTGCGCGTCGGCGTGGTCGATGGCAGACTGGTCCTGCACAATGACAACGGGCCGAGGAAGTTCGTGCACGAGGTCGAGCACCGCACCTTCTCAGGTCCGTATGCGATCAAGCGCGGCCAGCCGGTCCTGTACGTGACGGAGCGCTGCGTATTCCGGCTGACCGAAGACGGCATGGAACTCACCGAGGTCGCGCCCGGCATCGACATCGAACGCGACATCCTGGCGAAGATGGACTTCCGTCCGGTCATCCGCGGCACGCCGGCGCTTATGGACGCGGCGATCTTCCGCGACGAACCGATGGGACTGCGCGAAAGGATGCTCGCCGTTCCGCTGTCGGCGCGCTTCGCGTACGACGACCAGCAGAACATCCTTTTCATCAACTTCGAGCGGCTGAAGGTCGCCACCCAGGCCGACGTGGACGCAATCGAACGCGAGGTCGAGGCGCACCTGCGGCCGATCGGCCACCGCGTGTATGCGATCGTCAACTACGACAGCTTCGAACTGGCGCCGGCGATCGAAGACGCGTATGCGGCGATGGTCAAGTCGCTGGAGGAGCGCTACTACGACGGCGTCTCGCGCTACACGACCTCCGGCTTCCTGCGCGCCAAGCTTGGCACCGCACTGAAGCGCCGCGGCGTGGCGCCGCACGTGTACGAGTCGCCGCACGACGCGCTCAAGCACGTGCGCGATGTCTGATCGGGGGCGGCCGCGGCGTGCAGGACGCCGGCCGGCGCGCGCGCGATGACGCTGCTGGCCGCTGTCGTCGATGCGTCGGCACGTGCCGGGCAGACCGGCAGCCGGCTCGCGAAGCGTGACGCGATCGCAGCCTGTTTGCGCGCCGCCGCACCGGATGACGTCGAGACCGCGGCAGCGTTCCTGTGCGGCGAACCGAGGCAAGGCCGGCTCGGCATCGGCTACGCAACCCTGCGCGATCTGCGGCACGTATCCGCCGCGACGACAGCCGCGCTGACGCTCGCCGAGGTCGACGCCGTGCTCTCGCGCGTGGCGGCGACGTTCGGCAAGGGCGCGGCGGCGGAGCGCGCTTCGCTGCTGCGCGCTCTTTTCGATCGTGCCACGCAGGCCGAGCAGGACTTCCTGATCCGGCTGCTGGCCGGCGAACTGCGCCAGGGGGCGCTCGAGGGCGTGATGGTCGACGCAATCGCTGCCGCAGCGCAGGTTCCGGCGGCCGCGGTGCGGCGTGCAGCGATGTTCGCCGGCGACCTCGGCACGGTCGCGCGCACCGCGATGATGGAAGGGGCAGCGGGGCTGGCGCGCGTGTCGATCTTGCTGCAGCGGCCGGTGCAACCGATGCTGGCGCAACCGGCCGACGACATCGCCGATGCGCTGAGCCGCCTTGGCACCGCCGCGCTCGAATGGAAGCTCGACGGCGCGCGCGTGCAGGTGCACAAGTCCGGCTGCGAGGTGCGCGTCTTCACGCGCAACCTCAACGAGGTCACCGCCGCCGTGCCGGAGATCGTCGAATCGGTGCGCGTGCTTCCGGCGCGCGAACTGATCCTCGACGGCGAGGCGATCGCCACGACGCCGGGCGGTGCGCCGCAGCCGTTTCAGGTCACGATGCGCCGGTTCGGCCGCCGGCTCGATGTGGCAGCGCTGCGTGCTGAGCTGCCGCTCACCGCGTTTTTCTTCGACGTCCTGCGCCGCGACGGGGAATCGCTGGTCGACCGGGCTGCGCGCGAGCGTTTCGCCGCGCTCGCCGAGACCCTGCCGGGCGGGCTCGTCGTGACGCGGCTCATCACCAGCGACGCGTCACAGGCGGAGGCGTTCTATGCACAGGCGCTCGCGCGCGGCCACGAGGGCGTGCTGGCGAAGGCGCTCGACGCGCCCTATGAGGCGGGCAGCCGCGGTGCGGGCTGGCTGAAGGTCAAGCGCGCCCACACGCTCGACCTCGTCGTGCTGGCGGCGGAGTGGGGACACGGAAGGCGGCGGGGATGGCTGTCGAACCTGCACCTGGGCGCACGCGATCCGGCCGGAGGGTTCGTGATGCTCGGCAAGACCTTCAAGGGGTTGACCGACGCGACGCTGGCATGGCAGACGCGCGAACTGCTGGCACGCGAGGTCGCGCGCGACGACTGGACCGTGCACGTGCGGCCGGAACTTGTCGTCGAGATCGCCTTCAACGACATCCAGGCCAGCCCGCAGTACCCGGGCGGGCTCGCGCTGCGGTTCGCGCGCGTGAAGGGCTATCGTCCCGACAAGCGCGCCGAAGAGGCCGATACCATCGACGCCGTGCGTGCGCTGTATGCCGCGCAGGTCGCGCGCGCCGGCGCTTGAGGAAACGCGATGAGCGAAGACGTCTACTACCAGCCGGACCTGGCGTGGGTGCACCACGCCGGCTACTCGCAGCACGTGGAGAACACCTGGCCCGGCATCAATGCGCGGCTGCGCGCGGCGGGACTCGCTGACCGCGCGCACGTGCTCGACATCGGCTGCGGCAGCGGCCTGCTCGCGCGCCGCCTCTCTGACGCGGGCTTTGCGGTGCACGGCATCGACGCCTCGCCGGCGATGGTCGCGCTGGCGCGCCAGCATGCGCCGCAGGCATGTTTCGACGTCGTTCGGCTTCCGACGAATGCCGACGACGCGCTGCCCGCCGCCGATGCGGTCGTGTCCACCGGTCACGTGCTCAACTACCTCGATTCACAGGCCGACATCGCGCGCGCACTCAACCAGCTGGCGCGTGCGGTGCGCGCCGGTGGGGTGCTGGTGATCGACCTGATGACCGAGCGCTTTGCGCAGGCACGCGATATCGGCGCGGTCCATGCGAAGGTGGAAGACGACTGGGCGATCGTCACCCGCTTTTCGCGGCCGCAGCCGCACCGCTTCGACCGCCGGATCACCGTGTTCCGCCGCGACGATCACGCCTGGCGGCGCAGCGACGAACACCACCGCAACGTGACGTTCGAAGCCGAGGATGCGCTGCGCATCCTGCGCGATCACGGCATCGACGCGCACGCGGGGCTCGCTTTCGGCGCAGAGACGCTGCCGGAGGGCCTGGTCGTTCTGGCCGGTGTCCGGCGCTGAACTCTCCTTTCCCGGTGGTTGGCGGAATAAGTCGCGGCGGCGCGCTGTTTATCGCGCAGCTTCCGCTGTTCCGCCCATCACCTGTCAAAGGAGTCCTCAATGCGCTTTCGCACGTCCCTCGGATTCATCACCCTCCTGGCGATCGCCGGTTGCGCGTCGTACGGTTCCATGTCGATGACACCGGCCAAGGTCGCCGACGGCGCCCTCGTCGATCCGAACGGCATGACGCTGTACGTGTTCGACAAGGATCCGGCTGGCAGCGGCAAGAGTGCCTGCAATGGGCCCTGCGCTGCGAACTGGCCGCCGCTTGCGGCCGATGCCGGCGCGACCGCGACGGGCGGGTACAGCGTGATCACGCGCGACGACGGCTCGCGCCAATGGGCGTACAACGGCAAGCCGCTGTACCGCTGGATCAAGGATCAGAAACCGGGGGACCGCACCGGCGACGGCTTCATCAACCTCTGGCACGTCGCCAAGCCGTAACTTCACGCTCGCCTCCCGGCGCCGGCCTATCCTTCGGTTCTCGGCGAACCGAAGGAGGCTGCGCATGGAACTGAGCACCGTCCGTATCGACAAGCCGGCCGATCTCAATTTCATCCTCGGCCAGGCGCACTTCATCAAGACCATCGAAGATCTGCACGAAGCGATCGTGCAGACCGTGCCGCAGATGAAGTTCGGCATCGCGTTCTGCGAATCGAGCGGCCCGGCGCTAGTGCGCTGGACCGGCAACGACGCCGAGCTGATCGATACCGCCCGGAGCAACGCGCTGGCGCTGAGTTGCGGTCATTGCTTCATCATCTTCGTCAGCGGCGGATTCCCGGTGAACATCCTGAATGCGATCAAGGCCGTTCCCGAGGTGTGCAACATCTACTGCGCGACGGCCAACCCGGTCGAGGTGGTGGTTGCCGAAACCCCGGGCGGGCGCGGCATTCTCGGGGTGATCGACGGCATCAGGAGCCAGGGAGTCGAAACCGACGCCGACATCGCGGCGCGCAAGCAGCTGCTGCGCCGCTTCGGCTACAAGCTGGGGTGAGATCAGCAGACGTGAGGGTTAGTGGGGCGACAGGACGGCGCTGATCGCGCCGGCCGCCACAACTCGGTACCATCGGCGTTCGCGCGTCAACGCATCCGATCGATCCCCACCCCGCAGTCGTCTTCGCCGTGCTGGACAAACTCTTCTTCGGTTCCGCCTTACACGAACATGCCGAGCCCGCACAGCGCGTGATCGGCGTCGCAGCGCTTCCTCCGGATTCCGACCTGCTCGCGCAGTTGCTGCGCGCCGATCCGGCGCCCGAAGTGCGCGCGGCCGCGGCGAGGCGCTGCGCCGATCCGCAGGCACTCGACCGCGCACTGCAGGCCGAGACCGATGCCGAAGTGCAGGCGGCGATCGCAACGCGACTCGGAAGCTTGCTGGCCGAAGAAACCGATGCCGCTGCCGCACGAGCGCTTCTGACGACCGAGCACTGCACCGATGCGGTGCGTGCCGAAGTGGCGCAGCACGCGCAGGACGAGGGGCGCCGCCGCATCGCGATCGAGGGGATCCGCGACGAGAACGTGCTGGTAGAACTCGCGCTCGGAGCGTCGTTCGCGCCGGTGCGCATCGCTGCGGCCGAGCGCGTTCTCGCGCCGGAGCAGCTGCGCCGGCTCGCCGACGCGGCCCGCGACAAGGACCGCGGCGTGGCCCGCCTCGCGCGCCAGAAGCTCGACGCGATGAAGCACCGCGCCGAGCAGGCCGCGGTCGCCGATGCCATCCTGGCGCAGGCCGAAGCGCTCGTCGCGCAACCGGGTCCGATACTGACCGCTGCGGTCGAGCTGGATCGCCGCTGGCGCGCGGTCGACCTCGGCGACGACACGGCCCGGCGCGAGCGCTGGGACGCGATCGGCCGGCAGATGCAGCAGCGGTTCGAGCGGGAGCAGGAGGCGCACCGCGCGCACGCCCAGTTCGAACGGCGGCTGAACGATTGGCTGGCCTCGCTGCAATCGGCGCCGGCCGCGGCGGCGCTGCCCGGCCTACGCGGCGAACTGGATGCGCTGCGCACGGAGGCGACGGCGAGCAACGACGCGCCGGCGCTGGAGAAGCTGGCGCAGGCCGTGCAGCAGATCGCGCGCTGGGAGCAGGCGGCCCCCGGACTGGCCGCCGCGGAAGCGCTGGTGATCGAGGCGGAGGAACTCGCGGCCGGCACCCCGATCGACGACGCGCAGCTGCCGGCGCGCTGGCAGGCACTGGATCTGGCGGTGCGCACGCCGGCGCTGACTCGGCGATTCGAGGCGGCGCTGCTGGTGATCGAGCAGCGCCGGCTCGCCTACGTGCGCGCGACGCAGCAGGAGCAGGGCGCCGCGCGACACCGGCTGCATACGCTGCTGCACGAGGCCGAGCAGGCGTTGGCGGCCGGCCAGCTGCAAGAGGCGCGCAGCGCGGTCGACGAGGTCCGCGCGCTGAAGACCGGTGCCGGCCAGTTGCCGAAGCCGACCGTGCAGCGCTTCAGCCGCGTGGTGCAGCAACTGGTCGAGCTCGAACGCTGGCAGAAGTTCGGCCAGCAGACCGCGCGCGTCCTGTTGTGCGAACGCGCGGAGGCGCTGCTGACGCAGACGCCGGCGCCGGCCGTGCTGGCGCGCGAAGTGCAACAGCTGCGCGCGGAATGGAAGAAGCTCGACGAGCAGTACGCGGGCGTGCCGAAGGCTCTGTGGGAACGCTTCGACGGCGCCTGCGAAAGGGCGTACGCGCCGGCCGCGCGGCATTTCGCCGAGCTGGCGGCACAGCACAAGCAGGCGCGCAAGCAGCGCGAGGATTTCATCGCCGCGGCCGCGGCGCATGTCCCCACGCTGCTCGCCGAGCCGCGCGATTGGCGCGCGATCGAGCACTGGCTGCGCGATACCGATTCGACCTGGCACGGCGCGAGCCTCGGCAGCGTCGAACCGGGCGCGTGGAAGAAACTCGATGCGCGCATGAAGGCGGCGGTGGCGCCGCTGCGTGACGCGCTGTCGGCGCTGCGCCAGCAGGCCAAGGCCGAGCGGCTGGCTCTGATCGAGGAGGCCGAAGCCCTGGTGCCGAAGGCGCAGGAGCGCGATGCGCCGTCGCGCGTGAAGGAGCTGCAGGCGAAGTGGCAGGTGCACGCGAAGCAGACGGCGCTGATGCAGCGCGACGAGCGCGCGCTGTGGGAGCGTTTCCGCACCGCCTGCAACGCCGTGTTCGATGCGCGCAAGAACTCGCGCAAGGAGGCGGACGAACGCAAGCATGCGCAACGCCAGGCCTTCGAGGCGCTGTGCGCACAGCTCGAGCAGTTGGCGCAGCCTTCGGACAAGGACGAGGCGCAATTGCGGCAGGCACAGCGCGAACTGCAGGAGCAATGGAGGAAGGCGCTCGCGGACCAGGGTCCGGTGCCGCCTGCGCTCGATGCGCGCTTCCGGGCGGCGCGCGCGCAGGTCGACGACATGCTGCGCGGACGGGCGCGCGCGCAGGAGACGGCGGTATGGCGCACGTTGCTCGACAAGGAAAGGCTGTGCGAGGAGCTCGACGCGCTGGTGATCGCCGGCAACGCGGATTCCGCGGCGGTGGAATCGGTGCAGCAGCGCTGGGCTGCGCTGCCGCCGCTCGCCGTTGAGATGGAGCGCAAGCTCCTCGCGCGCCGCGATGCGGCGGCACAGGCGATTGCGACGCTCGATCAGGAGTACGTGCGCGAAGACCACCTCGCGCTGATCGAGGAGGCCAGTCCGGTTCGCCGCGACGCCCTGCTCGAACTCGAGCTGATGCTCGGTCTGGAAAGCCCGCGCGACCTGCAGCCGCAGCGGCTCGCGGTGCAGGTCAAGCACCTGCGCGATCGCTTCAAGCGCGCAGCGTCCGGCGCCGGCACGGCCGAGCAGGTGCTGCTCGACTGGTGCGCACGGCCGGGGGTGGTGGATGCACGCGACCGTCAGCGCTGCGAGCAGATCATTGCTTCGTTCAGGCGCAGGCGCTGAGTGCGGGTACCGCTAGAACTGGATCTCGAACCGGTAGCCCTTGTACTTGAAGATCGCCGCCTTGAGCTTGATCTGCTCGAGCGAAAGGTCGGCCGTCAGCTGGTCGTGTTCGCGATACAGCCCGCCGTTGACCACCAGCGATCGGTTCGCGGGGTTGGCGGAGTACATCGAGCCGCCGATCGTCAGCGGGGGCAACGTGGCCCGGACGTTCTCGGGGAGCTGGTCGCGCGTGTACACGGGTACGTCGGCCGTCGGAGCATTCGCGGCCGGCTCCGCTTTCGGCTCGGGCGCCGCCGCCGGGACCGCGACCTGTGTCTTCGTCGCGGTATTGCGGCTCTCGGGCTGTGGCCACGGCGCGGCCTCTGCGACGGGCTGTGACCTGTCATCGCCCTGAGGCTGGGTGGCGACGGATGCCGGTGCTGGACTGACGGTCGCAGAGGGTGCGGGAGGGACGGTCGGCGCGGCAGTTGCTGCCGTCGATGCCGGCTCGGACGTCGGACGCTGTGTGCCGCGGCCGGCAAGGTACCCGGCGACCGAAACGAGCAGGCCGACTCCGAGCCCGACGACGATCCAATGCCAGGGCCTTGTGCGCGGCCGTGGCGCATCGTCGGCGGTGGCGGGCCCGGCGGGCTGCGCGTACAGGCCCGGCACCGCCCCACGTTCGCGTTCCGAATCGGCCCTGCGCAGTGCGTCGAGGATCAGGGACATGGGACTAATCGATTTTTCGCAGGTGCGGCTCGTCGACGCCGACTTCGCGATTCAGCAACATCAAGGTGATCGGTCCGGCGATGCCGTCCAGCGGCAGGCCCTGCGTCAACTGGAACGAATAGATCCAGTTCTTCAGCGTGGCGGTATCGACGCGCGCTCCCTCCGGCCGCGGATCGCCGCGCGCGGCGGCAAGCTGCGTGGCGAGCCAATGCACCGCCGGCCCGTCGCGACTGTTGAGGGGCGCGCCGGAAAATCCCGGCGGTGCACGCCAGAACGTCGCGAACTCACCGCGCCAGTAGTCGGCCAAGGACACCAGCGGCACGCTCCTTTCGGCGCCGTCGATCCGCAGCAGCGCGGATTTGCCCGACAAGCCATCGAGCAACGCATACGCGGTTCGATTGTCCGCGTCGCGCAGCGTCAGGATCACCGGGCGATCCAGCTGCCGGATCAGCGCCAACGTGCTGTTGCTGCGCCGGAAGCACTGCACGTGCTGCTTCTGCGCGGCCACACACGGGTCGCCGTCGCCCAGCGTCACGTTCCACGCGCGCGCCAGAGCGTGCCACGACTCCTCCTCGGCGCCGATCAGCGAGGCAAACCCCGTCGGCAGATCGAACGCGACGGCTTCGGCCGGCGCCGGAGCGGTCGCAGCTTCCTCGGACTGGCTCGGTGCAGCCGCCACGGTGGCGGCGACCGGTGCCGCGGGCGCGGCAGACACGGGTGTCGCGGAAGAAGACTCGCTGGCCGTCGTTTCGAGCACGGAACGATTCAGCGCAAACGCGGCCGCGACGACCGCGATCACGCTCAGCACCACCGCCGCCGCGCGTTTGTATCCGTCTCGATTGCCGGATCCGAGGTCGGGCTGATCGAGGACTTCCCGCGCGGCCTGGTCGACGATGCGCGGACCGACGGTGGCGGTGTCCTTCGCGTATGCACCCAGCAGCGCCCGGTCGCACAGCAGGTTGATGCGGCGTGGCACGCCGCGCGAGTAGCGGTAGATGCGCCGCATCGCGCGGGCGTCGAACGGGATCGACCGGGTCAATCCCGCGACCGCCAGCCGGTGCCGCACGTACTGCACGGTTTCGACTTCGGACAGCGCATCGAGGTGATAGCGCGCGATCACCCGCTGCGCGAGCTGCTGCATTTCGGGGCGCGCCAGCATCGCGCGCAGTTCGGGCTGCCCGATCAGCACGATCTGCAGCAGCTTGTGTTCGTTGGTTTCCAGATTGGTCAGCAGGCGCAGCTGTTCGAGCACGTCGGCCGACAGGTTCTGCGCCTCGTCGATGATCAGCACGTTGTTCTGGCCGACCGCATGCGTGCGCAGCAGGTACTCGTTGAGCGCGTCGACATAATCCTTGACGGTCGGCACCCCCGGCCCCGCATGTCGATACGGGATGCGGAATTCGTCGCACACGGTCTTCAGCAGTTCGTCGACCGTGAGCTTTGGATTGAAGATGTAGGCGACGTTGCAGCGGGCGGGAATCTGCTCCAGGAAACACCGGCACACCGTCGTTTTGCCGGCACCGATTTCCCCGGTGAGCACGACGAAGCCGCCGCCCCCGCGCACGCCGTACAGCAGATGTGCGAGCGCCTCGCGGTGCCGCTCGCTCATGAACAGGTAGCGTGGATCCGGAGCGATCGAGAACGGCGACTGGCTCAGGCCGAAGAATTGCGCGTACATCGGCGGAAGGATAC
>JBAIYN010000116.1:0-3914 GCA_037915775.1 Burkholderiales bacterium
GGCGTCTACGGAACTTTGGGCGGCGTGGGCCCGACTACCGCGACTGGCGCAGGTGGTCCGGTCAGCATCGGAGCCTCCAGCACGGGCGGCGGAACCTCCGGTACGTTCGGAGTCACGACCAACAACATCACTTCCAATTCGAACTTCGTCAACCTGCCGGCCGCCGGACTGAACGGATTCGATCCGGCCGGTGCCACGCTGACGCTGTTCAATGCGGATCTGACGCGCTTCATCAACCTCGAAATCAGTGCCATGGAAGCGGACGGCCTCGGAAAGATCGTTTCGAGTCCGCGCGTGATCACGGCCGACAAGGTGAAGGCCACGATCGAGCAGGGCACGGAAATTCCGTACCAGCAGGCCACCTCGAGCGGCGCCACCAGCGTCTCCTTCCGCAAAGCGACCTTGAGGCTCGATGTCACCCCGCAGATCACGCCCGAGGGCGCAATCTTCCTGGACGTCAAGGTCAACAAGGACAGCGTCGGCCAGCAAACGCAGTCGGGTCCGTCGATCGACACGAAGAACGTTCAGACACAGGTGCTGGTCGAAAACGGCGGCACCGTGGTGCTCGGTGGAATCTATGAGCAGACCGAAAACACGACGACCACCAAGGTGCCTCTGCTTGGCGATCTTCCCGGCGTGGGCTGGCTTTTCAAGAATCGCGTGCGTACGAACAATCGGAGCGAGCTGATGATCTTCATCACTCCGAAAGTGATATCGAGTCAGGTGGCGGGGCGATAGGGCGCTGCACTTTTATCCAACCTCAGACGAAACGTAACCCAAGGCCTGGACATGCGTTCGCACACACTCTCTCAGCTCGTTCAGTGTTGGAGGACCGCGGTAGTCGCTGCGGCCACATTCATCTTGGCAGCCTGCGGGGGGAGCGCACCGGGCGGTAGTTCTGGAAGCGGTGGCGGCGCAACGGGCAGCCTGGCCCTGGCGCTCAAGCTGGTGGACAGTTCGGGTGCGACCGTGACGCAGTTGGCCGCGGGTCAGTCGGCGCGGGCAGAGGCGACCCTGACGCGCGGCGGACAGCCTGCGGCAAACGAAATCGTGACCTTTTCTGTCGCTGACGGCTCGTTGGCGACCGTATCTCCATCATCCGGGGCTGTGTTGACGGATGCCAGCGGCGTCGCGCGTGTTTCGATCGTCGCATCGGACAGCCAGGCGGGCGCGACGCAACTTTCGGCCTCTTCGTCGGTGAGCACGCTAAGTGCGAGTTCTTCGATCAACTTCAGCGTTGGCCTGACCGGGACCGGGGCTTTGCGCATCTCGGCCCTGTCCGTATCGGTGGGGTCCGGTGGGCTCTCGGCGTATGGAACCGCATCGATTTCGGCGACCGTGGTCGATTCGAGCGGCGCGCCACCTGCCAAGCCGGTCAGCGTGACGTTTTCTTCTTCGTGCCCAGCCGACAAGGCGACGATCACGGCGAGCGCGACGACCCTGCCCAACGGCACCGTCCAGGGAACCTTCACGGACAACGGCTGCGCGCAGACGGCGCCGCTGAACGCAACGATCACGGCGGCGATTCCTTCCGACGCGAAGTCGCAGACGTTCCAGATCAATCCGCCATCATCAGGCAGCCTCCGCTTTGTTTCGGCGAACCCCTCGGATCGCTCGATCACCTTGAAGGGCCAAGGCGGGAATGGTCGGCAGGAGTTCGCGACCCTGACTTTCCGGCTCGTCGACGTGGCCGGCAACGGGGTGCCCGACACCGACGTGTGCTTTGACGCGACGACCTACGTCGGCGGGTTGAATGTCGACGGCTTTAACGACGTCAACCCGCCACCGGCGCCCGGCTCGGTCGCGCTGTGCGGATCAGATAACACGCTGCGCTATGTCAAGCGCACGGGTGCCGATGGGGTCGTGACAGTGCAGGTAAATTCGGGGACGACGCCAACCCCGGTTCGCGTGCGCGCGCGGACGGTGTATCCGGTGTCTTCGACGACGCGGCTGGAAACGGTATCCGATTCGTTGTCGATCTCGACCGGCCTTCCGCTGCAGCGGAGCTTTGATCTCTCGCTGGTCGGGTCGAACCTCGAGTGCCGCAACATCAGCGTGAACAAGCCGGGCCACTTCACCGCGCGCCTGGCAGACCAGTTCGGCAACCCGGTGCCGGACGGGACCGTGGTCAACTTCATCACCTCCGGCGGCGCGGTCTGCAGCTCGTCGAGCGGATCCTGCACGACATCTGACGGCCAGTGTTCGTGCGATTTCATCTGCCAGGAGCCGCGCCCGGACGATGGCCGCGTCGTGGTTCTTGCCTACACGGTGGGACTGGAAGACTACGTCGACAGCAACGGCAACAACGTCTATGACGCGGGTGAACCCTTCACCGATCTGCCGGACGCGTATCTGGATGCGGACAAGAGCGGCACGTACACGCCGGGGGTCGATACCTGCCTGCGCTACCAGAATCCCAATGAATGCTCGTTGACGGGCGATGGGCAGCGCGGCACCGCGCATCTGCGTCGTTCGGCGATCATTCTTTTCTCGGCTTCAAACTCGCCGACGGTGATCATCCCCGCCGCATACAACGCTGGCGGATTCGTGCAGATTCCAAGCACCAACTGCCAGGCTGGTGCTCCCCCCATCCCTGTCATCGTTCCCTTCGATCTGGAAGACGGATTCGGTAATGCGATGCCGGCACAGAGTTCGCTCGCGGCAGCATCGCAGACGCCGCTGGTCAGCGCCGCGGTCGATCCGACGACCGTGCCGAACCTGGTCCTGGGACTTGATCCGGCGCGCGATTCGTTGAATGCGCCGAAGACATCGACGAGTCTCAGTGACATCACGTTGATTGGAACGCTGCACAGCCTGACGCTGACACCGGTTCCGAACGCGGGAGGTACTGCCTGTCTGACCGGAACCGGCAACGTCCAGATCAAGGTAACGACGCCGAGCGGGGCGGTCACCGCAGCACGAGTTCTGTTCGAAGGCGAGTCCCGTTCGACGGCACGCTTTGCAGTGCCGGTTCAAGTGCAATAGGAGCATCCTTGACCACCGAGACAACAGCCGGCCTTGGCCGGCTGTTTCTCATTGGGATGATGGGTGTCGGCAAATCGACGGTCGGTCGATTGCTGGCACGTCAGTGCGGATTCGACTTTATCGACTGCGATCGGGAACTGGAGGCGCGTTCGGGCGTGACGATCGCGACCATGTTCGAGGTCGAGGGGGAGGAGTCATTCCGCCGGCGCGAGGCCGCGCTGCTGGACGAACTGACCCAGCGCCCCCGAATCGTGCTTGCCACCGGTGGCGGTGCGATTCTTGCGCCCGAGACCCGCGAGCGACTGCACGCGCGCGGACTCGTGATTTACCTGCAGGCGACCGCCGATGAGATCCTGCGCCGCACCCAGAGCGACCGCACGCGCCCTCTGTTGCAGGCGCAGGACCGGCGAGCCCGCATCGAAGAACTGCTGAGCGAACGACGGGCGCTGTACGAATCGACCGCGCACCTGACGTTTCATTCGGGTGCTGCCAATCCGAAGAAGCTGGTCGCGCGCATCCTCGAAAACGAATCCGTGCGCCGCGCGCTGGGCAGCGGGTAATCGAAGCGTGCGCAACGGCGCCGCTTAGAATCGCGCCATGCGGCGTATTGCAGTCGAACTCTCCGGGGGGCGCTCCTACGAGATCCATGTCGGCAGCGGACTTCTGCCTCGGCTAGCCGATTGGGTCGCACCTCTGCGGCCGACGCAGGTCTTTATCGTCACCAACGAGATCGTCGACCGCCTGCATGGCGAATCCGCCCGCAGTTCATTGCGCTCCGTCGCGCCGCTGCACACGACTGAGCTGCCCGACGGCGAGTCAGCGAAGTCGATGGCCACGGTCGAACGAGTGCTGGATCGTCTGCTCGAGGCCGGCGCGGACCGCAAGAGCCTGATCGTCGCGCTCGGCGGCGGCGTGATCGGCGATATCGC
>JBAIYN010000646.1:0-5583 GCA_037915775.1 Burkholderiales bacterium
ATTTCACTGAGAAGGAGAGGACAATGCGCCAACTTTTTTGGGTGGTACTGGTAACGGCGACGCTGGCGGCAGGGTGCGCAACGAGGGAGCCGGGCAGCATCACTTTCAATTCATACTTCGGCGGCGCAATTAGGGGTGCATTTGATTGCGTCAGTTCGCAATGCTTAGTCGCCGTCTCTCCATCCTGCGCCGGGTCAGCCTGTGGCGGCTCGCTACAGTACGACCCGATCAACTTGGCGAACGGAAACGGGAACGTGAAGATCACATGGACGCTCCCGGACGGCTACGCTTTCTGCAAGCAGCTCGGTGATGGAGTGTTTCTCAAGAACGAGAATAGCGATCAGTTCAAACTTGAAACGTACAACGGATCCGATAACTGCGCGGGCAGCTTCACAATCATGGCGGCCAACACCAAGCCGCGGCCGGCCCAGCCTTATCAATATAAGGTCATCTTCCACAAGGTCGTGGACCCGAGCACCACGCCCGTTGTCATCGACCCGACTCCGTATGTGATCGACCCGTCAATGATCAACAAATGAGTGCGTGCATGCCCGTCTCGACGCGCCTGGACGCCACCATGAGTGTCGACACCGGACTTCTGTTGACGCCTCAGTTGGTATCTTCAAGCCAGCGCTCGGAATCGTTGATCGCCTCCTGATAGCCTGATTCTTCTCGGGCGACGGCTGCTTTGGTAAAGGCGTCGTCGCCAAGAGTTTGGCGCGCCTTCTCGATTAGCGGCCGTAGGAATGCGGCATCGGCAGGTTCGCGCTGAAGGCCAGTCGCCTTCATTTCGGCTTCGACTACTCCAAACAGGCGCGCGGCGCGGGTAGAGTCACCAAGTGCGGCGGCGAGACCCGTGGCGACATCGAGCGCGCTTTGACCCAATCTTCGCGATCCGGTTTCCTTAATGATCGCGAACGCTTGACACAGCGTGCTGCGCGCATTCGCGAGGGAACCCCGGCTGATAGCCACCATCGCGAGGTTCAGGTGGGCGACAGCAACACTCTCTCGGTCTCCGAGTTCATTCATGAGAGCAAGCGCCTCGGAGTACTGTTCCTCGGCGGCGTCGAGTGCGCCTTCGGAGCGGTTTAGCTGCGCCAGCGAGACGAGCATCGCGGCAATCTTCCGAGTGTCACCGACCTCGCGCGCTACCGCCAGCCCCTCGGTCGCATATCTCCGCGCTCCCGCGAGGTCCGAGCACCCAAGGGACGCCATGCAAAGGGTATTCAGGTCGGCCGCCGCCATGCTGTTGTCCCCCAGTTCGCGAGCGATCGCGAGGCTCTCCCTGAGGTACTGCAACGCCTCCGCATAGCGTCCCATGAACGAACACAACTCCCCGAGCACAGACAATCCACGAGCCCGCCCGGCGCGTGGCTGTGGCCCCGCCCGCTCTACCGCTTCGCGGGTCACGCGATACCCTAGCCCGAGGGAGCCCTGATTGATCCAGTAGGGCTTGGTACGGAAGGCAAGGTCCAGTCCCAGCTCGGTCCCGCGCGCGACATGGTCGCAAGCGGCATGGGCAGCGAGAAGGTTTTCCCTCTCTGCGTGCAGCCGCGTCAACCATTCGCCCTGTTCGTTGCTGAAGAGCTTGTCATACGCCCTTTCAGTCAGGCTCAAGTAGAACGCGAGGTGGCGGCTGCGCGAGGCCTCCAGCTCCCCCGCGCGGCCGAGCTGCTCCAGCGCGTAATCCCGGACGGTGTCCAGCATCCGATAGCGGCCCTCCTCCTCGTCGAGAATCACGAGCGACTTTTCGACGAGAGCGGTAAGACTATCGAGCACGTCCTGTGTTCGGAGCAATCCATCGGCCGCCACGGCCTCGGCCGCCTCGAGCGTCCATCCGCCTGCGAAGACTGATAGGCGCCGGAACGTGGCGCGATCGTCGGGGCTCAGCAGGTCGTGGCTCCAGTCAATCGACGCGCGCAGCGTCTGGTGATGCGGCAAGCCATCTCGACTGCCGCTCGCGAGCAACCGGAGTCGGTCGGACAGCCTCGCGGCGATATCCTTCACCGACAGCGAGCGAACCCGCGCCGCAGCAAGCTCGATCGCAAGTGGAATGCCGTCGAGCAACCGGCAGATCGTCGCCACCGCCTGTGCATTTTCCTTCGACAATCGGAAGCTCGACTGGGCTGCAGATGCACGGTCCAGGAACAGGCAAACCACCTCGAAGCGCGGCAGTACGTGGACATCTTGATCACCTGCGTCAGGTACGGGTAACGAATGGATCGCGTACGTTTTCTCGCCGATCACGTTAAGGCGCTCACGACTGGTCGCGATGATCGCGATGCGTGGGCCTGCCTGCAACAATCGGTGCGCAATGGCCGCGCAAGCGTCGACCAAGTGCTCGCAGTTGTCGAGGAGCAAGAGAACGCGCTTGTCAGCGACGTGGCGGACCACTGCATCGACCAGCGGCTCGCCGCCGTCTTCCCTGATACCAAGTGCCGAGGCAATTGCGTGCGGCACCAGCCGCGCATCAGCTAACGGCGCTAACTCGACAAACCATACCCCGTCCGGATACGCGCCTATCACCTCGGCCGCGATCTGCAGCGAAAGCCGCGTCTTGCCGATGCCGCCCATTCCTGTCAAGGTCATTAAGCGCGTATGTCGCAGCAGTTCACTTACCTCCGCAATCTCACGCTCACGGCCGATGAATCGCGTCACTTGCTGCGGCAAGTTGTTCGGCACAACGCCAAGCGACCGCAAAGCGGGAAAGTCATGGCGCAGCTGCGGATGGACGATCTGGAACAGATGCTCGGCGTGCGCGAGGCCGCGCAGCCTCACCTCGCCCACGTCGTGAAGTGATATGCCTGCCGGAAGACGACCGCGTACGAGATCGGCGACCACCTGCGACACCAGTGCTTGGCCACCATACGCGATACTCATGATTCGCGCCGCGCGGTTAACGGCGTCGCCGAAAAGGTCGCCATCACGGCGCTCGATAACGCCCGCATGGATCCCGCAGCGCAGATTGATCTCGACGCCGCCGGTTGCCGTCCGGTCGGCAAGCGCTCTGAGGAGCTCGGTTCCTGCGCCGACGGCCTGCGAAGGGTCCTGGAAGGCGGCGAAGATGCCATCGCCAGTTGACTTGACGATCACCCCACCGTTCCCTTGCACTACAGCGCGCGAGATGGCGTCGTGCCGTTCAAGGGCCGGGCGCATGCGCTCCGGCATCGTTTCCCAAAGTCGGGAGCTGCCCTCAATGTCAGTAAAGAGGAGGGTCGTAACCGGGCCTGGATCCGGCATTCGCGTTGGTACCGCGGCAGGTGTCTTGACGTTACTTTACGGCAGCTGCGTTACGCGCACCATTACGGCAGCAAGACTGCGAACCTCCGGTCCAAGAAGAAAGACGCGGTTATGTGGGCAACGGCGACGCGTTCGCACCGAACGTACATTCGGGCGCCCGGTCTTCGGCAGATTTCGATCACCCTTCGAAGCGCCCGAGACGGACCGACATGGGTGGACGGTCGGCGTCAGGCCCAAAGTGTGAGTCCGCGGAGGTCGCTGAAAGCGCGTGGTGAGGGAGGCGCTCAAAGACAGCTCACCTGCGCATCCGCGGAGTCGCTCTCAGTGAACTCGCGAATGACCGGTCTCACCATCCGTTCATCAGCGCGCTGAAGCTTGCCAACGGCCGCTGACGGAGGTGGACCGGTCGCTGGAACGGAAGATCGTGATCGACGCCTTTCGGTCGAACTGAGACCGCCAACTATCAGTCCGCACGCGGCCAAAATTCGACGCATGGTTCGCGTCTCGGACTTGCTGAGAGCCGATCCTCAGAGGCGATAGCGGCAACGCATCCGCCCATCACACTTCGCGCGACGCCGTCCAAGCGCAGCGCAACTTCGACCCATTCCACTTTCCGACCCCCACCTGAGATGAACGCGGTCTTCAGGGCGGAGCGCGGACACCTATGCCCACGCTGTCAAGTCGCGCAACGGTGCGGAACCACTGGCGGGCGACGGCATTGCGATGGCGGCAGGTTTGCAGTCTTTAACCGCGTAGACCGTAGTCCTCTTCAATCGACGGAGCCGGGTAATGAAACGGCACCGGCCCGTTCGGCTCGCCCAGGATGAACTGGCGCACCTCCGGGTTGTCTGTCGACCGCATTTGCTGCGGCGTACCGTATTCGACGATCCTGCTGCCGCTGATCAGACACGCGTAGTCGGCGATCTCAAAGCTCGCCTGCACGTCGCGGGACACGATCAGCGAGGTGGCGCCGGTGGCGTCGTTCAGCCGGCGGATCAGATTCGCAATCACGTTCATCGAAATCGGATCCAGGCCTGCAAACGGCTCGTCATAAAGGATCACTTCAGGATCCAGTGCGATGGCGCGCGCCAGTGCGACGCGCCGCGCCATGCCACCGGAGACCTCGGCGATGCGCAATTGCGCCGCACCCCGCAGTCCGACGGCCTGCAACTTCATCAGCACCACGTCACGAATCATGGATTCGGGAAGCGTCGTGTGTTCCCTCAGCGGGAACGCGATGTTCTCGAACACATTCAGATCCGTAAAGAGGGCGCCGAACTGAAACAGCATTCCCATGCGACGCCGCATCGCGTATAGCCGCTCTTTCTTGCTCGGATCGACCGGCTCGCCATCAAAGGTGATCGCGCCTCGCTGCGGTTGAATCATGCCGCCGATCAGCCGCAGCAGAGTCGTCTTGCCGCAGCCGGATCCACCCATGATTGCGGTCACCTTGCCCCGAGGAAAGCCCAGCGTTATGTCGTTCAGAACGACTCGCTGGTCATATCCAAACGTGACGTGGTCAAAGCTGATCAGGTCGTTGGATTCCAAGGTTCGGGTGGCAGGAGCGGCACGGGTTGTCGAGGTTCTTCGTCCCAGCATAAGGCCTTAGTGCGCCGGCAAGGTGAATGCGCAGGCAGCGCTCTGGTCAACACAGATCGGCCAGGAGCGGACCTAGTCAAGAGTCTTCTGTTGGGCTAGAAAGGGCACTCCCGGAGCAGCGCCGCCCGCACGATACGAAACAACTCTGGATACGCCGCTCGGATACGAGGACCCAAGAATGGCAAAGCTCAAGCTGACCTATTTCGATTTCGACGGCGGGCGCGGCGAGCCCGCGCGTCTGGCGCTTCACATCGGTGGCATCGCTTTCGAGGATCATCGCATCGCGGGCAAGGATTGGCCCAGTTTCCGCGACAAAACCCCGTTCCTCGCATTGCCTACCCTGGAGGTCGACGGCCACGTCGTTTCACAGTCCAACAGCATCAATCGCTACGTCGGCAAGCTGGCCGGCCTGTATCCAAAGGATGATTGGCAGGCATTCCTGTGCGACGAGGTGATGGACGCGGTTGAAGACATCAGCACCAAGATCGAGGAAACCTTCGACTTGCCGCTGGACGCCAAGAAAAGCGCACGCGCGGAGCTTGCAGCAGGTCATATCACGCGCTATCTGGAGCGGTTCGAGACGAGGCTGCAAGCAGGCGGCGGAGTGTACTTCGCAGACCGGCGCTTCACGGTGGCGGATCTGAAAGTCTTCATGCTGATTCGGTGGCTGCGATCCGGGGTACTGGACCACATTCCTAAAGATCTCGTTGACCGCGTCGCGCCGCAGCTGGTGAAGCACTACGA
>JBAIYN010000580.1:0-1993 GCA_037915775.1 Burkholderiales bacterium
GCCTGCCGGCCGTAGATCAGCCCGTTGATGGCAGTGGCGACGATCGCGCCCTTGGCATCGACTTCGAGCGTGACCTGAGGGAGATTTTCGGTCGCTTGCCCGCACACCATCTGTCCGCTCAGCTCCGCATCGAACACGCTGTAGTGGCAGCCGCAGCGGAACGTGCGCGTACTGCCGTCATAGGCGACCGGACAGCCCATGTGCGTGCACATCGTCGAGTACGCGACGATGTCCTTTTCCGGGCCAACTCCGCCTGGTACGGGCTTTCCCATCTTGACCAATGCGCACGGGGATGAAGAGTCGGGGAAGTTGAACGTGACCGGACTGTCGACTTTCAGGCTCGCTACGTTCGCCACCGCAGTGCGCGGGTAGGGAAGCGTCGTGCGCCCCGCGTCCGCTTGCGCAGCCTGCGCCGGCGCCGCGAATCCGGCCGTGCCGATCGCGGCGGCCGCAGACGCAGCACCCGTGCCGGACAGTTTCAGGAAGACGCGGCGTGATACCGCAGGTACTTTGTCGCTCATGTTGTCTCCTCTTTGCGGGGGCGCGCCATGCGCCGCTCGCATCGAAGAAGAGAACAAGAACCATGCCCGGCCATGTCGGTTTGCTCCGTCTGGGCCGCGGACCCGGCGGTGCGAGGCTTCGTCGGGACTTCTCGAGCCTCGATGCGTGCCGCCAGCTCGTCCCCGGTTACCGTTCGGTAACGCCGGACGAAAAGCGGCGCGGCGCGACGCTACCGGAGGGTGACCTCGGATGTTTGCGCAACGCGCGATGCAACGGGCTCCGCGGGGACTTAGACTGACTTGCGAGACGCAATCGTTCGACGAAGAGATGATGGAATCCAGCCGCCGCAATGCGATCCGTGCCTTGGTGGCAGGAAGCAGCTTGAGCGCGTTACGTCCCTTCCATGCCGCGCGTGCAGCGTGGAGCGACACGATACGCATCGGCGTGACGGCGGTCTTCCCCGACGACGAAGTCGGTTTCCTGCGCCGCTGGAAGGAATGGCTCGAGGCGCGTCTGCGGCGCCCGATCGAATTTGTCACGCGCAGCAGCTATCGCGAGATTCTCGATCTGATTCGCGCGAGCCAGCTCGACTTCGCCTGGGTCTGTGGCTATCCGTTCGTCCGCTACAAGAGCGAACTGCGCTTGGTCGCGGTGCCCGTATGGCATGGGCGGCCGCTGTATCGCTCGTACATCATCGTGGCTGCCGACGACACTCGTCCGGAAGGAATCGTCGATCTCGCGGGCCGCGTCTTCGCGTATTCGGATCCGGATTCGAACTCGGGGCACCTCTACCCGCGGTATGCGCTGATCCGCTCTGGGCGGGATCCCGGGACATTCTTCTCGCGCACTTTCTACACCTGGGCTCACCGGCTGGTCGTGCGGGCGGTGGCCGAAGGGGTTGCGCAGGGCGGGGCGGTCGACGGCTATGTCTACGAAATGGTGGCGACGCTGCAGCCGCGTCTGGTCGAGCGGACGAGGATCATTCAGCGTTCGCCGTACTTCGGACACACGCCGTTCGTGGCGCGCCACGACATCGATGCGGGCGAAGAGCAGGCGTTCTTCGACGCGCTGACATCGATGGCAATCGACCCTCATGGAAAAAAACTGCTGACGTCGATGCAGTTGGACGGGTTCGTGCGCGGCGATGTCGCGCTGTTTGATTCGATCGCGGAAATGATGCGGGTCGACATGCAGTTCCGCGAGCACAAATTTGCGGCGCGATCATGAGATCGAGCCTGTTACAGCAGTCGCTTCCGCGCCTGTCGCTGCGTTACAAGATTCCACTGCGGGTCACCGCCCTCGTGCTGCTGGTCGCTCTATCGATCACGGTGGCGATCGTCGTGCGGCAGGCGACGCAGGCGCGCCAGGATCTCGACCGCTATTCCACCAGCCTGGCGCGCGCGCTTGCCAACACGTTGCAGCCGTACCTGCGCCACGACGATGTATGGCGCGCCTACGAAATCGTGCTGGCGGCGGCAGAGGACGCGGGCGC
>JBAIYN010000180.1:0-2375 GCA_037915775.1 Burkholderiales bacterium
CGCGCGAGCGCGCCGCGTACTTGTTTGAACGCGTCGGACTCAGGCGCGATCAGCTCGTCAAGTATCCGTTCGAGTTCTCCGGCGGGCAGCGGCAGCGGCTCGGCATCGCGCGGGCGCTGTCGGTGCAGCCGAAGCTGATCGTCTGCGACGAGCCGGTGTCCGCGCTCGACGTGTCGGTGCAGGCGCAGGTGATCAACCTGCTGATGGACCTGCAGCGCGAGTTCCGGCTGTCGTACCTGTTCGTCGCGCACGACCTGGCGGTGGTCGAGCACATCAGCCACCGCGTCGCGGTGATGTACCTCGGCAAGATCGTCGAGATCGCCGACAAGAAGTCGATCTTCACGCGGCCGCAGCACCCGTATACCGAGGCGCTGCTGGAGGCGGTGCCGGTGCCAGATCCAAGGCGGCGCAAGCAGCGGCGCGTGCTGACCGGCGACGTGCCGAGCCCCGTCAATCCGCCGCCGGGCTGCCGCTTCCACACGCGCTGCCCATACGCAGAGGAACGCTGCAAGGTCGAGGAGCCGCTGCTGAAGCAGGTGGCAGGCGGGCAGTGGGTCGCGTGCCACCTGCGGCAGCCGGCCGCAATGAAAGAGGAGGCAGTTGCATGAGACCGCCGGGCCGCCCCAAGGGCGAATCCCTGAGCGCGCGGCGCGAGGGAAGTCCCGTCACGCGCGAAGCGCGTGCCATCCGCAATCCTGCCGCGGCGCCGGCGCACGAGCCGTACGGCGCCCAGCGCGCACAGGTGCTGAGCCAGGCCGGCTTCGACGCCGCGCTGGCCGAAGTCTCGAGCTGGCCCGGCTACGCGGCCACGCCGCTGGTGCCGTTGAACGGGCTGGCGCAGTCGCTCGGGCTGGGCGGCATTCACTACAAGGACGAGCGCGGCCGCTTCGGGCTGAAGAGCTTCAAGGCGCTCGGCGGCGCATACGCGGTCGCCAACGTGCTGCGCAAGCGCGTGGCGGCGGCGACCGGACGGAAGGACATCGCGTCGAAGCAGCTGCTGTCGGGCGAGTTCGCCGATATCGTGCGCGCAGCGACCGTCACCTGCGCGACCGACGGCAACCACGGCCGGTCGGTCGCGTGGGGCGCGCAGCTGTTCGGCTGTAACTGTGTCATCTACGTGCACGAACACGTCAGCCAGGGCCGGCGCGACGCGATCGCGAAGTACGGCGCCGACGTGCGCGAGGTCAAGGGCAACTACGACGACGCGGTGCGCTTTGCTGCCGCGACCGCACAGGCCAACGGCTGGACCGTCGTGTCGGACACCTCGTATCCCGGCTACCGCGACATTCCGCTCGACGTGATGCACGGATACGGCGTGATGGCGGCCGAGATCGAGAGGCAACTCGCCGATCCACCGACGCACGTGTTCGCGCAGGCCGGCGTCGGTGCGCTCGCAGCGGCGATGTGCGCGCACTTCTGGCTGCACTACAAGGAGCGGCGGCCGTTCTTCGTCGTAGTCGAGCCGGTGCGCGCGGACTGCGTGTACGAAAGCCTCGCGGCAGGCAAGCCGGTCGTCGTCGGCGGATCGCTCGACACCGTGATGGCGGGGCTGGCGTGCGGCGAGGTGTCCGAACTCGCATGGGAAATTCTGCACGGCGGCGCCACTGCCGCGGTGGCGGTCGACGATGCCTACGCGCTCGACGCGGTGCGGCTGCTGGCACGGCCGGCGGCGGGCGATGCGCCGCTCGTGGCCGGCGAAACCGGGGGATCGGGGCTGGCGGCGCTGCTCGCCGCGCGGGACTATCCTGAAATCCGAAACACACTCGCGCTCGACGCCAATTCGCGCGTGCTGCTGCTCGGCAGCGAAGGCGACACCGACCCGCAGATCTACCGCGAGGTGGTCGGGCGCAGCGCAGAGGAGGTACTGGCATGAAAGCGGAAAGCCTGCGTATCAACCCCGCGCGGCTGCTCGACCGGCTCAATCAACTGGCTGCGATCGGCGCTACGTCCGACGGCAGTTGCTGCCGGCTCGCGCTGACCGACGAGGACAAGGCCGGGCGCGATCTGGTCGTGCGCTGGATGCGCGAACTGGGTCTCGAGGTGCGGATCGACCCGGTCGGCAATCTCTTCGGCCTGCGCCGCGGCACGGAGGACACCGCGCCGGTGATGACCGGCTCGCACATCGACACGGTGCGCACCGGAGGTCGCTACGACGGCTGCCTGGGCGTCTTGGGCGGGCTCGAAGTCGTGCAGACGCTCGCCGACGCCGGCATCACCACGCGCCGGCCGCTGGTGGTCGGCGCGTTCACCGACGAGGAAGGCGCGCGCTTCCATCCGGACATGGCGGGCTCGCTGGTCTACGTCGGCGGCATGCCGCTCGAGGAGCTGTACGCGACGCGCGGCATCGACGGCAAGCTCTTCCGCGACGAGCTGGA
>JBAIYN010000447.1:0-5928 GCA_037915775.1 Burkholderiales bacterium
CAAACGTCTTCGCGCGGCGCCTGCGCACCGATGGGCTGAACAGCAACGTCAACGACGCCTGCACCGATACGGACTGCAGCGGCAATGCACTGAACGATGCCTTTTCGAGCGACGAACGCCGCACGGGCGTCGGCGTGCAATGGCACTGGCGCAATCGTGTCGCCGGGCTGAGCAACCGGACGCTCGCCGGCGCGACCTTCGAGGTTGGGCGGGTGCATTTCGTCGGTACCGAACAGCCGGCGCAGTTCGACGCGACTCGCGGCACCGAGCCGCTGGGCAATTTCGCGGTGACCGTCGCTGCGCGGACCGAGCACCGCTACCGCACGGTCTTCGTCACCGACACGCTCTCGCTGACCGACGCCCTGCATGTGACCTTGTCCGGCACGCACCTGGCGACCCGCGTGTCGGTCCGCGATGCGGGCGGCGACGCGCCCGATCTGAACGGCGACCACCATTTCGGTCGCTTCAATCGAGCGCTCGGCGCCGCGTGGTCGCCTGCCGCCGCCGTGACGGGTTTCGCGTCGTTCAGCGAAGGCCTGCGTGCACCGACCGCGATCGAACTGACCTGCGCGGACCCGCAGGCGCCTTGCCGCCTGCCCAACGTCTTCCTGGCGGACCCGCCGCTGAAGGCGGTGCGCTCGCGCACATTGGAGGTCGGGCTCCGTCATCGAGGCCGGCTGCGGGCATCGCTGGCATTCTTCCGCACCGACCTGACCGACGACATCCAGTTCGTCAGCGCAGGTGGAGGAGCGATGAACTCCGGATATTTCCGGAACGTGGGGCGCACGCGGCGCGCCGGTATCGAGGCGGGGGCGGAATGGGGCATCGACCGATTCCTTTTCAACGTCGACTACCTGCGCCTCGATGCGACGTATCGCGATCCGTTCAACGTGTTCAGCCCGAACAACTCATCCGCGAACGCCGCGGGTGAGGTCGCGGTGGGCGTCGGTGCGCGGCGGGCGGGCCTGCCGCGCGACAGCCTGAAGCTGCGTGCCCAATGGGAGTTCGCCGCGCACGGCAGCACGGCGCTATCGCTTTCCGCCTTCTCGCGCCGCTACATGCGCGGCGACGAGAACAACGGAGATGCCAATGGACCCGTGCCGGGCTATGCGCTGCTCAACTGGGAGGGCAGCGTCGCGCTGGCGACCGGCTGGGACCTCACGCTGGCAATCAACAATCTGCTCGACCGCCGCTACCAGAGCGCCGGAGTGCTCGGCGCCAACTTCTTCACGGGCCCGGGCCGCACGTTCAATCCGGCGGCAGTCAGCGAGGTGTTTCGCACGCCTGGGAATCCGCGCAGCTACTGGCTTGGCGTGCGAGCTCGCTTTGGTTGAATCGACTCGCGCGGCAGGGACGCGACCCGCCCATCCGAAGCACCGACTGCTCAGAGCGCGCGAACGACGTGGATCGTGTCGCGATCATCGGGATCGCGCTGCGCCTTGAAACCCAGCTGGCGCGTGAATTTCAGCATGCGCGTGTTTGTCGCCAGCACGAATCCTTCCATCGTTGCGAGGCCGCGCGAGCGCGCGATCCCGATCAGGATATGCATCAGGATCCCCGCCAACCCGGAGCGGTGCCACGCGTCATCGAGCTCGATGGCGAATTCGCACCCGGTGCCTGCAGTGTCGATGATGTAGCGGACCGCACCGACCAGGACCTCCTTTCCATCGCGGTCGACGGTCGCCGCCAGCGCGACGTGATGCACCTGGTCCACTTCGGTCAGGTAGTGGAGCTTCTTCTCCGGCAACTCGCGCAGCGTGGCCATGAAGCGTTGATAGCGGGCATCCGCCGACATGGTGCGGACGAAATCCGCTTCGAGCGGCAGGTCTTCCGAGCGAAGCGGCCGCACGGTGACCGTCGCGCCGTTGATCACGTGTTGCGCGCAGGGCAGCGGGGAAGGTGTCTCTCCGGGTAGCCGTTCGCGCGGCGCCTGCGCCGGCCGCGAAGCGAGATAGGCAACGAGTGCATCCAACGTCACCAGCCGCTCGATGTCCGCGTCCGGAATGTCGACGGACAATCGCTCGTGCAGCCCGGCTATGAAGTTCAGCCAGTCGACCGAATCCAGATCGATCTGCTGACGCAACGGCCGGTCCGGACGGATCGCCTGAACGTCTGTCTCCGGCGCGATCAGCTCGATCGTCGTCAGCACGGCTTTGCGGATCTGCTCTGGGTCCACTGGGATGTCGCCGTGACGGTCCGGCGCAGGCAGGCGCCTTCAGCATGGCCTGTGTCGAAGTCTAGGACGGGGCTTCTCCGGGCGGCGCGTCAAGGATCAAACTGTGCCCCGCATTTAGCGTTCGGTGCGCGTTCTAGGCGTCATTTGAGGGCTGTCCGCTCTTGTTCACCAGCCGTTCAACGCGATCGTCGAGTTCACCGACATAGGCAGCCAGCGTGTTGCCGGATTGCTCGATCTGAGCGTGCACGCTCTTCTCGAGATCGTTGATCCGCTGCATCAGCCTTGCCTCGCGCGCCGCGGCATCGGCTTCGAGGCGCTGGAAGCTTTCGTCGAGGTGACGCCGCAATTCGGTGAAGCGGGACGCCTCCGCCTCGTCGGCGAGCCGGCGTTGCGCGCTCAGCTCCCTGGCCGTGCGGCGTGCGTCGACGATCACGGTCGCCTGCTGGTACGCGAGCAGCAACAGGAACGCCGCCGCGATCACAGCGGTGAAGCCGAACAGGATCAGGCCGAGCGGAGCCTGCACCGTTCCGAAGATCAGCGACAGCGTCGTCGGCGCGGTGATTGCCGTCCAGTTGACGACGACGAACGCGGCGAACGCTGCCAGCAGCAGCACGACCAACACGGTTCTCAAGTTCATCAATGGCTCCCTGGTTTCGATCTGCCCCTGGCCGGGTGGAACGCTCAGATGCCGGGCGCGCCGTGGCGCGCTCGCGTCAGTACATCCGGTGGCGGAACAGCCAGCCGGCGCAAGCGAGCGCAGCCACGCCGATCACCGCCATCGGCCACATCTGCGGCAGCAGCACGTCGAACGACACCCCCTCGAGAAACACCTTGCGCAGGATGACGAGAAAATAGCGCAGTGGATCGAGCAGCGTGACCATCTGCACCGCCGGCGGCATGTTGGCGATCGGCGTTGCGAAGCCGGACAGGATGATCGCGGGCACCATGAACAGGAACGCACCGAGCAGCCCCTGTTGCTGCGTGACGGCGAGCGACGACACCATCAGCCCGACCCCGACCGCAGACAGCAGGAACAGCGCCAGTCCGACATACAGCACGGCCAGGCTGCCGCGCAGCGGGATGTCGAACCACAGCGTGGCGGCGAGAATGATCACGGTCGCTTCGAGAAAGCCGATGATGAAGCCCGGCAGCGCCTTGCCGATCAGGATCTCGACCGGCCGCAGCGGCGTGACCAACAGCTGATCGAAGGTGCCGTGTTCGCGTTCGCGCGCTACCGAAAGCGCGGTGACCAGCATCGCGACCAGCAGCGTGATGACGCCGGCGATACCGGGGATGAAGAACCAGCGACTTTCCAGGTTCGGATTGAACCAGGCGCGCGTCTGCAGGCGCGCCGGCGGCTGCGGCAGGTTGCGTGCCGCGATCCAGTCCGCGTTGAAGCCGTTGACGATGCTGCGCACGTAGTTCAGCGCTATCAGCGCGCTGTTCGAGTTGCGCCCGTCCACGATCACCTGCAGCGGCGCGGGATTGCCGAGCATCAGGTCGCGCGTGAACCGGGGGCCGAAGTGCAGCACCACCATCACGCGCTGGCGGTCGACCAGCGGCGCGATCTCGCGGTCGGACCCGATGATGGCCACCTCGCGGAACCGGTCGGAGGCGCGGAACGCGGCGGCCAGTTCGCGCGCCGCCGCGCCCTTGTCCTCGTCGTACAGCGCATAGGCGATGTTGTTCAGGTCGAAGGTGGCGGCGTAGCCGAAGATCATCAGTTGCAGCAGCGGGGGCACGATCAGCACGAAGCGGCTGCGGCGATCCTTCAGGATCGCGAGGAATTCCTTGAGCATCAACGCGACGATCCGCTGCCACATGATCGGGTTCTAATCGAGGCGCTTGCGGGTCTTGCGCCAGGTCAGGCCGAGGAAGAACACGGCCATCACCGCGAGCGCCGCGGAATTGGGCAGGATCACCGACCACACGTCGCCCGCCAGGAACAGCGTGTTGGCGATCGCGATGAAATAGCGGCCCGCGACCAGGTGCGTGATCACCTGGACCACGACGGGCATGCTGCCGATGTCGAAGATGAAGCCCGACAGCAGGAACGCGGGCAGGAAGGTCGCGATCAGCGCCGCCTGGCCGGCGATGAACTGGTTCCTGGCCACGCTGGAGATCAGCAATCCCATGCCGAGCGCGACGAACAGGAACAGCGACGACGTCGCGAACAGCAGCCAGAACGAACCGCGCAGCGGCACTTCGAACAGCCAGACCGCCATCGCGACCGACAACAGCATGCCGCCGGTGCCGAGGATGAAATACGGAATCAGCTTGCCGAGCAGGATCTCCGTGACCCCGACCGGCGTGACCATCAGCGCCTCCATCGTGCCGCGCTCCCATTCGCGCGCCATCACCATCGATGTGAGCAGGGCGCCGATCAGCGTCATGATCACGACCACGAGCCCGGGCACCAGGTAGTTGCGGCTCCTCAGTTCGCTGTTGAACCACACGCGCTGATCGACGCTGACCGGGATCTTCAGTTCGACCCCCTGCCGCTGCGCGCGCTGCGCCAGCCAGGTCGACCACGCACCCTCGACGTAGCCCTGCGCGATGTTCGCGGAGTTGGCATTGACGCCGTTGAGCAGCACCTGGATCGGCGCGCCGTCGGGACGCCGCAGCCGCTCGGCGAAGTTCGCGCGCAGGTGCACGATGCCGTCGACGCGGCCATCGAGCAGAGCCTGTACCGCGGTGGCCATCGTGCCGATCCGGATCGGTGCGAAGTAGTGCGAGCCGTCCAGCGCGGCGGCGAAGTCGGCGGCGTCCGCGCCGGGATCCTCGATCACGACCGCGATCGGGACATGATCGGAATCGAGCGACACGCCGTACCCGAACAGCAGCAGCAGCGCGACCGGCATGATGAACGCGATCGCGATGCTGCTCGGATCGCGGATCACCTGCAGGAACTCCTTGCGCACCAGGCCGAGCAGCCGCATCGCGATGCCACCGCGGCGGCTGTGCGCAGTCGGAACCGGCTGGCTCATGGCCGCTCTCCGCGTTGCTCGAAGGCCTCGATCAGGCGGATGAACGCGTCTTCCATCGTCGGCTCTTCATCCGGCGCGGCGTGGGCCGCCTTGATCTCGCCCGGCGTGCCGACCGCGAGCAGCCGGCCGCCGGCGACGATCGCGAGACGGTCGCAGTACTCGGCCTCCTCCATGAAATGCGTGGTCACCAGCACGGTGACCCGTGCGTCCGCGAGCGCGTTGATCCGCCCCCAGAATTCCCGCCGTGCGAGCGGGTCGACCCCGGAGGTGGGCTCGTCGAGGAACAGCAGGTCCGGCTCGTGCATCAGCGCGCAGGCCAGTGCGAGGCGCTGCTTGTAGCCGAGCGAAAGATCGGCGCTGGTCAACTCGGCGTACGGGGCGAGTTCGAACTCGGCCAGCGCCCAGTCGATCCGCTCGCTGCGGCGGGACCTCGACAGTCCATAAACGCGCGCGAAGAAGTCGAGGTTCTGGCGCACGCTGAGGTTGCCGTAGAGCGAGAACTTCTGCGACATGTAGCCGATGTGTGCGCGCGCCGCCGCGGCCGCGCGCCGCAGATCGACGCCGGCGACGCGCAGCGTGCCGGCCGACGCCGGAAGCAGCCCGCACAGCATGCGGAAGGTGGTGGACTTGCCCGCGCCATTCGGGCCGAGCAGACCGAACACCTCCCCGCGGTGCACGTCGAACGAAACGCCGTCGACCGCGTAGAAGTCTCCGAAGCGGCGCTTCACGTCGTGCACTTCGATCATCGCGTCGCCGCTCTTGCTG
>JBAIYN010000507.1:0-5277 GCA_037915775.1 Burkholderiales bacterium
GCGGCGGCGAGCGTCTCGTCGGATGAATCGTCCTGCATCGCGAGCGCGATCCCGTACGCCGCCGCCACGCCGATCAACGGGGCGCCGCGCAATCGCATCGAAGTGATCGCGTCGGCGATATCGCCGACGTCGCGCAGTTCAGCGACCGCGAACTCGTACGGCAGTCGCGCCTGGTCGACGATCGAGACCGACCTTCGTCCGTCTTGCACGGTCGGCCAGATCGATCGGTAGGCGACGCCGTTGACGTTCATGTGATCGATTCTACGAAACCCGCTCGCCTGAATAACGCAGGAATCCGGCGGTACGGTCCGGCGGTGCGCTGCAGGGCGGCCTGAATTTGATCAACCTTCACGCAAGAGGTCAGCTTGAAGGACGATCGTTGCCCGATCGCAACGCGCCGATGCGGGAAACGAACGCGAGTCCGAGTGCCTGGGGGCCCAGTGCGATCGCGTTGCCGATCACGGCGATGGCGACGCCGATCAGCGTCGCAGGGGTCCAGGCAAACCCTTCGAACAGCGACGACACGATCAACGCGACGATCGGCGTCATCACGCCGACGTAGCCGGCCCGCGCGACCCCGATCCGATGGACCAGCGCATAGAACGCGCCGAACGCCAGGATCGAGCCGCCGACCACCAGGTAGATGAACGACGCGGCGAACGGAATGCTCCAGGCGATCGCAAACGAGCGGCCCGCCGCCCACGCGTAGAGGGAAGTCGCCGTGCCGCCGTACAGCATTGCCCAGGCAAGGGGCGCCCAGCCATGCACGTCAAGCTGGTGATAGCGAGTCGCCGCCATGCCGGCCACGCTCGACAGCAGCACCGCTCCCATCGTCAGTGCGGCTCCTGCGATCAGTTCCTCGCTGAGCGGGATGCGCTCGAACTCGTGCAGAAATACGAGCACGATCCCGGCCAGGCCCAGGATTCCCCCGAGCGCGACCTGGCGCGACATCGATGTGCCGAACAGGATTCGCGCCATCACGAGGTTCGTCAGGGGCGAGGCGGCATAGCCGATGGCCACGACCCCGGACACCAGGTAGCGTTCCGCGTAGTAGACGAAGACGTAGCTGACGCAGAATCCGGCCAGGCCCTGCAACGCGAACAGTGCATGCAGCCGGCGCGGATACCGCATCCGAATGCCGCGTAAGCGGCAATACAGCGCCAGCAGGGCGGCCGCTGCAAGGAAGCGCAGCGCCACGCCGGGCTCCGGCGCCACCGCGTCGAGCTGAAACTTGATTCCGAGCCAGGTCGTGCCCCAGATCAGCACGCAGGCCAGATAGAGCAGGCCGACATTCACTCCCGGATTTTCGCCGACCGGACGTCGGCCCGCCGGAATCAGCTGCGTGCGCTCGGACGGCGCTCGAAGAGCTCCTGGCAGGCGGCACAGCGCAGCGCGGCCGGGTAGGCGCGCAGTCGTTGCACGGCGATCGGCTCGTCGCAATCGACGCAGATGCCGTAGGTGCCGTCGGCAATGCGCGCGAGGGCGGCGTCGATGCGATCGAGTTCGTCGGCGTTGCGCGACAGATGCGCGAGGTCGGCCAGGCGCGCGGTCTCGGCCGCACCATCGTCGTCGGTCTCGGCCGCGCGCTGCGGCAGGCCGGCCTCGTTGCGCCGGTCCTCCTCCGGGCCGTGCAGGCGGGCGTCGACCGCCGCCGTGATCGCCGCGCGCAGCTGAAGCAAGTGTCGCCGGAACTCTTCCAGCTGTTCGCGCGCAAACGCAGATTCCATCGCTCTCCCCGTGCCGGGATGCACCTTTGTGCATCGAACCGCCCCAGTATGCGGCGTTCAGGCTACGCAGCGATCACGCATTTCGATTGACCGGCATCAAACAGGAGGGGTCGCTCTATGTCGGCGCTTGGCGACCGCATTGGCGCGCGGTAGTGTGACGCATGACGTTACTCGTGTGCGCGAACTGCGCGCCTGCAAACTGATGTTCAGTTCCCATTACCTGCGCGCCGCGCTGGTTCCCAACTCGGTGGCGGTGGTCGGCGCGACGAATCGCGAAGATTCGCTCGGCAAGTACGTATTCGACAACGTGGTCGGCGGCGGCTTCAAGGGCGAGGTCTATCCGGTCAACCCGAAATACGAAAAGATCGGTGAGCGAACGTGCTACGCGTCGCTCGCCGCACTTCCGACCGCGCCCGATCTGGCCATCATCGTGACGCCGGCGCGGACGGTTCCGGATTTGATCGACGATGCCGGTGCGCGCGGCATCCGCGCCGTCCTCGTGCTGTCCGCCGGCTTCGGCGAAATCGGTCCGGAGGGCAAGCGGCTGCAGGGGCTCGCACTGTCGCGCGCGCGGGCCCACGGCCTGCGCATGCTGGGCCCGAACTGCCTTGGACTGATGCGTCCGGAAATCGGACTGAACGCGACGTTTGCGCGCACGCCGGCACGGCCGGGTTCGGTCGCCCTGGTTTCGCAGTCCGGTGCGATCGTCGCCGCGCTGCTCGATTACGCGTGGACGGCGGGCTTCGGATTTTCGTCCGTGGTGTCGACCGGCGGCGGCTCCGACGTCGAGTTCTCGGAAATCCTCGACTTCCTCGCGCTCGACGGCGCGACCAGGAGCATCGTGCTGTACATCGAGGGCGTGCACGATGCGCGCGCATTTTTGTCGAGCGTGCGCGCCGCCGCGAGCGTGAAGCCGGTGGTCGTGCTGAAGGTCGGCCGCCATATGACCGGGTCGAAGGCGGCGATGAGTCACACCGGCGCGCTGGTGGGCGACGACGCGGTGTTCGACGTCGCCTTGCGGCGCGTGGGCGCGATCCGGGTCGGCGCCTACACGCAGATGTATGCCGCCGCCGAGACGCTCGCGGCCGGGCGGTTGCCGCGGACCGCGCCGGGCAACCGGCTTGCGATCGTGACCAACGGGGGCGGTCCGGGCGTGCTCGCGGCGGACGCGACCGCCGACAACGCCGTCGAGCTGGCGAAACTGGCACCCGAAACGATCGAGAATCTCAACCAGTTGCTGCCGTCGACGTGGTCGCATGGCAATCCGGTCGACATCATCGGCGACGCCGATGCGGATCGCTTCGCCAAGGCGCTGCAGACCGTGCTGAACGACCCGGGCAACGACGGCGTGCTGGTGCTTTTCTGCCCGACGATTCGCCTGAAGGCGGAAGACACCGCCAACGCGCTGCTGCCCGTGGCGCAGGCGTCCGAGAAGCCCGTCGTCAGCGCCTGGCTCGGCAACGAGGACGCCGCAGAGGGACGCGCGGTGTTCGAGAAGGCGGGAATGCCCGCGCTGATCAGCCCCGAGCGCGGCGTCGAGTCGTTCGGATACCTGGCCAAGTATGTCCGCTTTCGCGAGTACCGGCTGCAGGTGCCGCCGCCGCGCGTGGAGGAGTTCGATCTGAAGGTCGACGAAGCGCGCCGCATCGTCGAGCGCGCGCTCGGATCGGGGCGCGGGCTGCTCAACGAGAAGGAATCGAAGGACCTGATCGCCGCCTTCGGCATCGAAACCGCGACCACGCAGATGGCGCACACCGCGGACGAGGCCGTCGCCTGCGCGGAGGCGGTGGGCTACCCGGTCGCGCTGAAGGTCTATGCGCTTGGCATCACGCACAAGAGCGAGGTCGGCGGCGTACTGCTGTCGCTGCGATCGCCCGACGAGGTCAGGAACGGCTTCGAAACCATCCGCGCGCGCGTCGCCGAGCGTGCACCGAACGCCGAGTTCGTCGGCGTCCTGGTGCAGAAGATGATCGTGCGCCCGCACGGGCGCGAACTGATCATCGGGCTGGCGCGCGATCCGACCTTCGGCCCGGTCATCTCGTTCGGCATGGGCGGCATTGCCGTCGAGGTGTTCCGCGATTCGGCCGTGGCGCTTCCTCCGCTGAACCGATTCCTGGCGCAGGAACTGATCTCGCGCACGCGTGTGGCCAGGATGCTCGAGAACTTCCGCGGGCTGCCGGCGGTCGACATGGACGCAGTGCTGAACGTACTGTTGAAGGTCTCGGAGCTGGCCTGCGAGCTGCCGTGCATCCACGAGCTGGACATCAATCCGCTGCTGGTCGACGCCGACGGCTGTGTGGCGCTCGACGCGCGCATCGTTCTCGGTGACGGCCCGCTGGTGCCGGACCCCACCTATTCGCATCTGGCGATCCACCCGTACCCGAAGAATCTGGTGCGCGCGATGCGCCTGCGCTCCGGCCAGACCGTGCTGCTGCGGCCGATCCGGCCGGAGGATGCGCAGGCGGAGAAGCGCTTTGTCACGCGACTGTCGCAGCGGACCATGTACATGCGCTTCCACGCGCCGCTGCGCGAGCTCACGGTGGAACGGCTGATCCGCTTCACGACGATCGACTATGACCGCGAGATGGCGTTCGTCGCGATCGACTCGAGCGGCGAGCAGGAAGAGATCCGCGGTGTTGCCCGTTACACGCGCAACCCGGACGGCACCACCTGCGAGTTCGGCATCGCGGTCGAAGACGAGTGGCAGGGACGCGGGCTGGGCCACGCGCTGATGCAGGCGCTCGAATCCTGCGCGCGTGAACGCGGGCTGACCGAGATCATCGGCTACGTGCTGAAGGAAAACGAGGAGATGGCGCGGCTGATGCTCGGCCGCACCTATCACGCCGAGCGCGACCCCGAGGATGCCGGGGTGCTGCGCTTCATCAAGGAACTGCACGTGCCGAGCGCGGCCGGCATGCCGTTGAAGAAGGAAGAGGCGCGCACGCTGACGACGGCCGCTCCGTAGGGCCGGTCGCGGATCTGCGAGGGAAGAAGGCCAGCGGATCGGTCGGTGCAATTCGACTCGGCGCCGCCAGCGGGCATCGCATGTTGATTCGGCTGTTCGTCCTCGCGCTGTGCGCACTCTGGCTGTCGTCGTCCTCCGCACAGGTTCTCTCCCCGCCGGTCGCCGGCGACGCGCCGGCGAGCACCGCGCCCGGGCGCGGGTTCATGTGGCAGGTGAGCAAGGACGGCCGGCGCGCGTATCTGCTCGGCACGATTCACGTTGGCAAACCGGAGTTCTATCCGTTGAATGCGGCTTACCTCGCACGCCTGCGCGAAGCCGACGTGATCGCCGTCGAGGCCGACATGTCCGAAGCGGCGCGCGTGGCGCCGCTGGTCCGGAGGCTGGCCTACTATCCCGACGGTGCGCCCGGGCTCGACGTGCGCCTGCCGGCGCTGCGGGCGCGCCTGGAGAAATTCGCCGCCCGCGACGGCCTGCGCCCCGAGATCCTGTGGCGCATGAAGCCGTGGATGGCGGCGAACACGCTGGTCGTGATCGAGGCGGAGCGGGCCGGCTTCAGTCCCGCGTACGCAACCGAGTCATACCTGT
>JBAIYN010000636.1:0-4877 GCA_037915775.1 Burkholderiales bacterium
TGCGCAATCTCGTCGGACTCGACGGCAAGGTCTCCGTTCCCGAACTCGAGGCGCTGCGCCGGCTGTGCAATCTGCTCTCGTTGCCGAGCGCGACGGCCGACCTGATCGCGGTGGCGATGCTTCAATCTCGCGTGCCGCCGGCGGTCCCGAACGCGGAGGGAACCTCGGGCGGCGACCCGACCGTCGCTCGGCCGCTGCCGTTGATGCTGCCGCAGGACCTTTACGGAGTCGGCGGCCTCGATCCGCAGGCGGCGGCGGTGCTGATTCCGTATGTGACGGTGCTGCCCGAAGCGCCCACCCCGGTCAACGTGAACACGGCCTCCGCCGAAGTCATCGCCGCCCGGCTCGGGATGAATCTCGCGGCGGCGCGCGCGCTGGTTGCCGAGCGCGACCGTATCGGCTACTTCACCAACGTCGACAACTTCCGCACCCGCTTGCCGAACCAGGGAGCCGATCTGGATACTTCCCAGATTGCCACGCAATCGCGCTACTTTCTCGTTCGGGGCCAGGTCAGGCTCGACCGCGCCACCACGCGCATGGAGGCGATGGTGCGGCGACCGGCGGTCAACCAGTTGGTCCAGGTTCTATGGGAACGCGAACTGTGAAAGAGCGCATGTTCCAGCGGCTGTTGGTGCTGTTGCCCCCGCATCGAACCGTCGCGGGCAGCGGCGGCCGGCCACAACTGTCGTCATCGACGGTGGTGCGCTACGTGACGCTCGATGCGACCGGAAAGACCGAGCGCGGCGATGCCCCGTTTCCGCTGCTGCCGAAGGCGCGCCAGGTCGATCTGGTGTTCGACTGCGCGGACGTCTTCTCGGCGCAGATCGACGCGCCGAAGATCTCCGCCGCGAAACTGCAACAGGCGCTGCCCAATCTGCTCGAAGACCGCCTGCTGACCGAGGCGGCAGATTGCCACTTCGCGCTCGGCGCGCGCGACGCAAACGCAAAGCTGCCCGTCGCCGTCGTCCACCGGGCGCTGCTCACACGCGCACTCGACGTGCTGAATGAAAGCGGCGTGCGGCCGCGCGCCGCGTACGCCGACCTGTACACGGTGCCGGCGCCCGCCGATGGCGCCCTGTCGATTCGCGTCGATCACGGCCGCGGTGTGGCGCGCGTGGGCACGCACGAAGGCTTCGCATTCGAATTCGACGGCACGGTCCCGAGCGCGCTGCTGCTCGCGATCGGTCGCCTGGGTACCAGACGCGTGCGGGCATACGGACACGAAGCGAGCCGGCTCGCAGCGCTGTCCGATGCGCTCGGCGCAGCGGTCGAGGTCGTTGGAAGCGACGTCGACTCGAATGCGGGCCGCGACGCGGTCAACCTGCTGCAGGGCAGTTTCGCGGTGGGCGGCGTCTTGCCCGGAATGCCGCGCATCACCGCGCGCTCGCTGCGCGCGCCCGCGATCTGGCTCGGCATCGCCGCGCTCACCTGGATCATCGGCATGAATGCCTACTGGTTCAAGCTGGAGCGGGAGCAGCAGTCGATCCAGGATTCGATGCGGACGGCGTTCCGCAGCGCATTTCCGAACCTGGACCCGGATCCGAGCCTGGCGGTCGAGCAGACGCGCCGCGAGCTGCGCAGCCTGCGCGCGCGTGCCGGGCTGGCGTCACGCAGCGATTTCTCCGCGCTCAATGCGCAGGCGGCGCAGCTCGTTTCCGCCGCGCCGCTCGGCGTGGTCGCGGGGCTCGACTATCGCGACGGGTCGCTGCGCATGAAGTTCAAGACGGGAGCCGCCGATCCTGCACTGCAGAACCTGTTGCGCGCGCAGGCCGGACTCCTCGGTTTGAGCATTCGCTTCGATGCAGACGGTTCGGCACGCATCGAACCGGCGGGAGTCAGCTGATGGAGTCGCTGCTGCGTTTCTGGTCCGAGCGCGCACCGCGCGAGAAGGCGATCCTCGCCGCGGGCGGCATCGTCGTCCTCGCGGCGCTGATCTATCTGATCCTGATCGAGCCGGCATGGACCGGCATCGCTCGCCTCGAGCGCGGCCTGCCAGCGACGCGCGCGCAGGCGGCCCAGCTGCAGAGCCTGCTGGGCGAGGTCGGCGCACTGAAAGCAAGGCCGCAGGTCGCGACACTGTCCGCGTCCGAGGTGCGCGCAACGATCGACAAGATGCTCGCCGCGGCGGGAATGAAGGCCGCGCGCGTTCAAGCGGTATCGGAGTCAGACATCCAGCTTTCGTTCACCGACGTGCCGTATGCCGGCTGGACGAGCTGGCTCGCCGATACCGAGCGCACGCTCGGCGCGCGCGCAACTTCCGTCAGCGCGACGCGCGTGACGAAGGCCGGCAACGCAGATATCGAACTGGTGCTGCGGATCGCCCGACGTTGATGCTGCGATGGATCGTCTTTGCCCTGGTCGCGCTTCTGTCGGTAGTGACGACGATCGTCGTCGTGGCACCGGCGCAGTGGCTGGCCTACGAGGTCCACAAGGCAACCGGCGGGCAGGTCGAGCTTGCCGATGCGACGGGGACCGTGTGGTCGGGACGGGCGATCGTCGTGATCGGCAGCGGAGAAATGGGCGCGGCGCCGGTAAGCCTCGCGGAGCCCTTGTCGTGGAAGCTTTCTCCCTGGCCGCTGCTGGCCGGCGTGATCGATCTGACGCTGTCGCATCCGACCGCGCTCACCCAACCGCTCACCGTGCGCGCGACTTTCACCCGTCGTGTGGATCTGGGTGCGGACACGCTGCGCCTGCCGGCTTCGCTGCTGACGGCGCTCGGCGCGCCGTGGAACACGATTCGTCCGGGCGGCATCATCGCGCTGTCGTGGGATCGGCTCAGCGTCGACGCGGGACGCATCGTGGGCAACCTGAGCGCCGAGTGGCAGTTCGCCTCCAGCGGACTGACGGCGGTTTCGCCATTCGGCCACTATCGGCTGCAGACCAACGGCGTCTACCCCGGCACGCAGCTGCAGCTGTCGACGCTGTCCGGGCCCCTGGAACTGAGCGGCAATGGCACAATCGGCGAGGGTGTGCGCGTACGCTTCCAGGGGGTGGCCCGGGCAGTACCCGGCGCCGACCCGGCCGTCAAGGTCCAACTCGCCGGACTGATTGCGTTGCTGGGTCGCCGCGAGGGCGACACCGCCATACTGAGTTTCGGAAACTGAGAGATCGATGATGCGCACGCTGCCAGGCACCCTTGCCAAGGCGTCGGCCACGATGATGGCCGTCGTGACCGCGGCACTGCTGACCTTCACGACGGAGCCCGGCACGCTGGCGCAGGAGAACGCCAAGAGCGCAGACGAATCCGTCTACCTGAACTTTCCGAACGCCGATCTCGAGACCGTCGTGCGCGCGGTCGGCCAGTTCACCGGCCGTACGTTCGTGATCGATCCGCGCGTGAAGGGGACGCTGAATCTCGTCACCGAGCGTCCGGTCAACAAGCAGCAGGCCTACGAGCAGCTGCTGGCGGCGCTGCGCCTGAGCGGATTCACGATCGTCGAGTCTCCGCAGCCGGGCGGCATCGCGCGCATCCTCCCGGAAGCGGATGCCAAGCTGCAGGGCGGCCGCGTCGTGCCGCCGGGCACCGCGGCGCCGCGCGGCGACCAGGTCGTCACCGAGGTGTTCCAACTGAAGTACGAGTCGGCGACCACGATGGTGCCGGTGCTGCGGCCGCTGATCGCGCCGAACAACACGATTTCGGCCGTCCCGGCGAACAACTCGCTCGTCATCACCGACTACGCCGACAACCTGCGGCGCATCGCGCGGATCATCGAAGCACTCGATTCGCCGGTCAGTGCCGAGACCGAGATGGTGCCGCTGAAGTACGGCCTCGCGGTCGAGATCGCCACCATCGCCAATCGCGTGCTGGATGAAGGTGCGCGCGCGGCCGGCCAGGCCATTGACGGCGGCCAGCGCGTGCAGGTGCTGGCGGAGCCGCGCACCAATACGCTGATCATCCGCACCGCCAGCCCGGCGCGCGCGAAGCTCGCGCGCCAGTTGATCGAACGCCTCGATCAGCCCAGCGTCACGCCGGGCAACATCAACGTCGTCTACCTGCGCAACGCCGAGGCGACCAAGCTGGCGCCGCTGCTGCGAGCGGTGCTGGCATCGGATCCGAACTTCGTACCGCAGACGGGCGGCGGCGGCCTGAGCCAGACCACGTCGATGGCGACCGCCGGGGCGGCGGGCGCGACCGGCCTGCCGGGGCAGCCTGCCACGCAGTTCGCGCAGCCGAGTGCGCCGGCGCCGGCCACCGGCGGCGGCGGCGCCTCGAGCGCGCTCGGCGGCATGATCCAGCCGGACGCGGCGACGAATTCGCTGATCATTTCCGCACCGGAGCCGCTGTACCGGAACATCCGCGCAATCATCGACAAGCTCGATGCGCGGCGGGCGCAGGTGGTGATCGAATCGCTGATCGCCGAGGTCACCGCGGACAAGGCGGCCGAGTTCGGCATCCAATGGCAGGATCTGTCCGGGCTGAATTCGGACAGCACGCGCGTGATTGCCGGGACGAACTTCAACTCGACGACCGGCGGCAGCAACATCATCGGCGCGGCGCAGAACCTGACATCGCTCGGGCCGGGCCTGAACATCGGCGTGGTGCGAGGCCAGGTCAACATCCCCGGTATCGGTCAGGTCACCAACCTCTCCTTTCTGGCGCGCGCGCTGGAGACCAAGGCGCACGCCAACATCCTGTCGCAACCGAACATCCAGACCCTGGATAACGAGGAGGCAAAGTTCCTGGTCGGCCAGAACGTGCCTTTCGTCACCGGCTCATATGCCAATACCGGAACGACGACGACCTCGGGAACCGTGAATCCGTTCCAGACCTTCGAACGCAAGGACGTCGGCCTGCAACTGCGGGTGAAGCCGCAAATCTCCGAAGGCGGAACGATCAAGCTGGCGATCTACCTGGAGAACTCCTCGGTCGTGCCGGG
>JBAIYN010000127.1:0-1520 GCA_037915775.1 Burkholderiales bacterium
CCGCCCCATTTCCACGTGGTCAAGCAGGGCCAGGTACGGGGCGTGCTTGGTGCCGATCCCGGCAAGGTCGCATTTGAGGGCGGACCGGGCGAATGCTTTCCGGTGACCGCGCTGCTGGCGGGGCGGCCGGTCGCGCTGACCTACGTCGCGGTCTGGGACACATTCTGCCTGCGGCTTGCGCGCGCCGACTTCGAAGAGCTGACCCGCCGCAGCAGCGTGTTCCTCGACTTCTGCAAGCGCCGCTTCGCTGCGCTGCTGGACCTGTCGCGCCAGCAGATGCAGGCTTCCTATGCAGCCGAGGCGAGCGCGGAGCGGACGATGGGAATGCAGCTGGCGGATCTCGTGCGCGGTCCGCCGGTAACTTGCCGGCCGGACGATTCCCTGCACGACGTGTTCGAACGCATGCACGCCGCACACGTCGGTTCGATCCTGGTGACCGAGCCCGCGGCAGCCGGAGGAGGCGGCGAGCGACTGCTCGGCATCCTCACGCGCACCGACCTGATCGGCCGGGTCATTCTTCCGGCGCTTCCGCTGAACACGCCGGTGCGCGCGGTGATGACCCCCGGGGTGATCGCATTGCCGCACGACGCGACTGCGGCGGACGCGACGCTGATCATGGCCGAACACTCGATCCGCCACGTTCCCGTGGTGCGAGCGGTCGGCGGCGCATCCAGCGTCGTCGGCCTCGTGTCGGAACGTGATCTGTTCACGCTGCATCGGCTGACGGTGCGCCAGCTCGCAACATCGCTGAGGCGCGCCGACAGCGTCGAGGGCCTCGCGGCTACCGCGGCCGACGTCCGCCGTCTGTCACACCACCTGGTTGCGCAAGGGATCGGGGCGGCACAACTGACGCGCCTGATCAGTCACCTGAACGACCAGCTGACTGCGCGCCTTTTGTCGCTCGCCTGTGCAAGATTCGGGGCCGACCCCGACGCGTTCTGCTGGCTCGCGCTCGGCAGCGAGGGGCGAGGCGAGCAGACCATCTCGACTGACCAGGACAACGGAATCATCTATGCGGGCCGGGAGAGCGACAAGCCGCGCTGGCTCGCTCTTGCCGACTGGGTCAACGCCGGACTCGCCGAGTGCGGATTCCCATTGTGCAAGGGAAACGTGATGGCACGCAATCCGCAGTGGTGCCTGACGGCTGCGCAATGGGAGGACCAGTTCGCCGCCTGGATCGATCGCGGCGATCCCGAGAGCCTCCTCGCGGGCAGCATCTTCTTCGACTTCCGCGGCATCTTCGGCAACACTGCGCTGGCGGCCAGTCTGCGCGAGAAGGTCATTGGGCGCGCCGCCCGCAATGCGCGCTTCCTGAAGCAGATGTCGGACAACGCGCTGCGCAATCGGCCACCCGCACCGGGGATGTTCGAGTCGCTCCGCGGCGCGGATACGGCCGAGACGGTCGATCTGAAGCTGAGCGGAACGGTGCCGTTCGTCGATGCCGCGCGCATCTGGGCACTCGCGGCCGGCCTCGGCGAAACACGGACCTCCGACCGGCTTCGCCGTCTGGCCGAATCGGG
>JBAIYN010000395.1:0-2463 GCA_037915775.1 Burkholderiales bacterium
CGCGGATCTCGGTCATCACCTGGCTGCCCGCCTTCTGCGTGGCGTGGCCGACGGCGAAGAAGATCGCGCTCTTGGTGAGCGAGTGCATCGTCATGTGCAGCAGGCCCGCGAAGCTCGCCACCGGCCCCCCCAGGCCGAACGCGAAGGTGACGAGGCCCATGTGCTCGATCGACGAGTACGCGAACATGCGCTTGATGTCGCGCTGGCGCGAGAGGAAGAACGCGGCCAGCACCACCGACAGCAGGCCGAAGCCCATCATCAGGTCGCCGGCGAAGCGTGACGCGAGCGCGCCGTCGGTCAGTACCTTGCAGCGGAGCACCGCGTACAGCGCGACGTTGAGCAGCAGGCCCGACAGCACGGCCGAGATCGGCGTCGGGCCCTCGGCATGCGCATCGGGAAGCCAGTTGTGCAGCGGCGCCAGCCCGACCTTGGTGCCGTAGCCGACCAGCAGGAACACGAACGCGAGCGCGATCACGGTCGGCTCCAGCTGCGCCTTCACCGCGTCGAGGTTCGTCCACAGCAGTCCTCCGCCTTCGGCGCCGATCACGCGCTCGGCCGCCAGATACAGCAGGATCGTGCCGAACAGCGCCTGCGCGATCCCCACACCGCACAGGATGAAGTACTTCCACGCGGCCTCGAGGCTGGCCGGGGTGCGATAGACCGCGACCAGCAGCACCGTGGTGAGCGTGGCCGCCTCGAGCGCGACCCACAGCAGTCCCATGTTGTTGGTCGACAGCGCCAGCAGCATCGTGAAGGTGAACAGCTGGTACATGCTGTGGAAGAGCCGCATCCTGGGCGGCGTCATCTTGCCGTGGTCGCGCTCGACGCGCATGTACGGCCGCGCGAACAGCGCGGTGGTGAAGGCGACGAACGCGGTCAGCGCGATCAGGAAGACGTTCAGCGGGTCGACGAAGAACTGCTGGTGCAGCACGAGGATCGGCCCGTCGGAGACGATCTGCACCGTCAGAACCGCAGCGGCGATGAAGGTCGCCAGACTGAACGCGACGTTGATCTCCGGCGCCTGCTCGCGCTGCCCGACCAGCCCGAGCACCGCGGCTCCGAGCAGCGGGAATGCGAGCACGAGCAGCAATGCCTCCACGCTCAGTCCTCCTTCAGCTTTTCCAGGTGGCGGATGTCGAGGCTGTCGAACTGCTCGCGGATCTGGAACATGAACACGCCCAGCACGACCATGCCGACCAGCACGTCGAGCGCGATGCCGAGCTCGACCACCATCGGCATGCCGTAGGTGGCGCTGGTGGCGGCGAAGAACAGTGCGTTTTCCATCGCCAGGAAGCCGATCACCTGCGGGATCGCCTTGGTGCGCGTGATCATCATCAGGAACGACAGCAGCACGCACGCCAGTGCGATGCCGAGCGTGCCGCGCGCCACCGACGCCGACAGGCTGGCGATCGGCAGCGCGAGGTTGAACGCGAAGATCACCAGCACGATGCCGAGCAGCATGGTGGTCGGGATGTTGATCAGCGTCTCGACGTCCCAGCGCACGTTCAGGCGGTCGATCAGCCGGTGCAGCAGCCACGGCATCAGCAGCACCTTCAGCAGCAGCGTGAGCACGGCCGAGTAGTACAAGTGCGGCTGTTGCGTGAAATGCGCCATCACCGTGGTCGACATCACCAGCGTGGCGCCCTGCAGCGTGAACAGGTGGATCAGCGACAGCACGCGCCGCTGCGACAGCAGCGCGAACGAAAGAAGCAGCAGCATCGCCGCGAACAGGTTGATCAGCTGGTTGACGAGCGCGGACACCGCCTAGGCTCCGAGGAGAAAGTGCACCAGCAGCCCGATCACCGCGAGCAGGAACGCGCCTGCGAGAAATTCCGGCACGCGGAAGATGCGCATCTTGGCCGACAGGGTTTCGATCAGCGCCAGCGCCGCGCCGCCGACGGCGAGCTTGACCGCCAGCGCCGGCAGCGCGAGCAGCATGCCGACCGGATCGTGCACCTGCGCGATGCCCCACGGGAAGAAGATCGCCAGCCCGATGCACGAATAGGCGAACAGCTTCAGGCTCGAGGCCCACTCGATCAGCGCCAGGTGCCGCCCCGAGTACTCGAGGATCATCGCCTCGTGGATCATCGTCAGCTCGAGGTGCGTGGCCGGGTTGTCGACCGGCACGCGCGCGTTCTCCGCCAGCGACACCATCAGGAACGCGACGCCGGCGAATGCCAGGCTGGGGTAGATCGCCAGTTCCTGCCCGGCGATCGTCTCGACGATGCTGGCGAGCGAAGTCGATTGCGTCAGGAACGACGCGGTGAACAGCACCATCAGCAGCGCCGGCTCGGCGAGGAAGCCGACCAGCATCTCGCGCCGCGCGCCGAGCGTGCCGAATGCGGTGCCGACATCCATCGCCGCCAGCGAGATGAACACGCGCGCGAGCGCGAACAGCCCGACCAGCGCGATCGCGTCGGCAGCCGGCGCCAGCGGCAGGTCGGTCGACAGGCTGGGGACGAT
>JBAIYN010000140.1:0-6777 GCA_037915775.1 Burkholderiales bacterium
GCATGCGGGTGGCCGACGATCAGTCCGTCGAAGCCGCTGTGGTCCTCGAATTCGGAAAGCACTTCGAACCCGAGCCCTTCGCAGTAGAAGCGCCGCAGCGGCGCCAGGTCGTTGGTCGGCCGCGCGACGCGCAGCACCGGCGTGTGGTGGTGGGTCATGTGTCGCGGCTCTTCGCTGCAAACGGTTTCGCCGCCGCTGCCACGCATTCGGCCAGCACGCGCTCGTCGCCGATCTGATTGGCGAGCAGCAGCACCAGGCGCGCGTTCAGCAGCGCGTTCTGCTCGTCGGCCAGTCCGCGCTGCGCGTCCAGCCACGCCTCGTAGAAGGCATCCGGGTTCTTCAGCGTCAGTTCCGTCTTCATTCCACCCCCAGCACGGTCCGCAACGCATGCTCGATATCGCCCGCCGAGGCATCGTCGATCAGCCCCGCCAAATGCAGGTCCGGCCGCACGATCGCGATGTCGTCGGTCCCCGCGCCGACATGATCGGCCAGTTGCCCGTCCGGATCGATCACGGTGGGAAACGTGCTCGTGCTGCCCTCTTCCTCGCGCACGCAGAAGAAGCGGACCGGGTAGCGCTCCTCGAGCCTCTCGAATTCCTGCGCCTGCAGCGCGTCGAGCTCGCCGAAGATCAGCGCCAGCAGCGCGTGGTCGGCCTGCAGCAGCAGCCCGACCAGGTCGCCGCGCGACCCGTCCGGCAGCCACAGCGTGACGTTCTGCACGTGACCGCCCCCGCCGCTGCCGATGTTCACCGGCGAATCGTCGTAGCGGGTCGGCGTCGACAGGCGGCCGGTGTTGACGAACGCGCGCGCGAACGGGTATTCGCGCGCCAGCGAGATCACCGCGTCGCGCAGCAGCCGCTCGATCTTCGTCGGCGGCGACAGGAAGCGCGTGGTGCGGTTGGTGATGCGGATGTTGTCCTGCGCAGCGAAGCGCCGTTCGGCGTCGTAGCTGTCGAGCAGCCGCTCCGGCGCGCGGCCCTGCAGCACGAGCACCAGCTTCCACACGAGGTTGTCCGCGTCCTGCACGCCGCTGTTGCCGCCGCGCGCTCCGAACGGGCTCATCGCGTGCGCGGCATCGCCGGCGAATAGCACGCGACCGGCACGGAACGTGTCGAGGCACTGGCTGCGGTACGCGTACGGGCCGACCCAGACCAGCTCATAGTCGACCTCGGGGCCGAACTGCCGCCGCAGCCGGTCGTGCACGACGTCCGCGCGCGCGGTCGCATCGGGATCCGCGTCGGGCGCCATCTGGTAGTCGAGGCGCCAGATGTTGTCGGCCATCAAGTGCTGCCACACCGCGCGGTTCTCGTTGAAAGGCGCCTCGATCCAGGTCCAGCGTTCGGTCGGCGGCACGTGCCTGAAGCGCACGTCGGAGATGCACCAGCGGTCGAGGATGCGGCTCGACTCGGCGCCCACGCCCAGCAGGCGCGGCACCACGCTGTGGCTGCCACTGCAGTCGATCACCCACTGCGCCTCGCACTCGTAACGCCCGGCGGGCGTATCGACGATCAGCCGCACGTGATCGCGCGCGAGCTTCAGGTCGGCGAGCTTGTTCTTCCAGCGCAGCTCGACCACGCCGAACTCGTAGATCCGATCGACCAGGTACCATTCGAGATAGAACTGCTGCAGGTTGATGAAAGGCGGCTGCTGCGAGACGTCGTGCGTGCGCGCCTTCTTCAGGTCGAACGAATACACCTCGTCGGCGCCGGCGAAGGTGCGGCCGACCGACCATTGCACACCCTTGGACAGCATGCGCGGATAGATGCCGAGGCGGCGGAAGATCTCCAGGCTCTTCTGCGCGTAGCAGATGCCGCGGCTGGAGAAACCGCGCACGCCGACGGTGTCGTCCTCGTCCAGCACCACCGCGGGGATGCCGCGCAGCGCGAGATCGCACGCGGCCGTGAGTCCGGTGAGGCCGGCGCCGATGATCACCACCGCGTGCCGCCCCAGCTTGCCGCGCAGCTCGGCCGGTGCGACGAACGGGTACACCGGCAGCTCGTAGGCGCCATCGGTCACGGCAGTCGCGACGCGCGTCAGCGGCGCGGCAATCGGGTCGTCGGGCATGGCGTGACTGGCCTGCGGCGGTCGGTGTGGGCGCAAGCGTAGCCGCGCGCGACCGGGAGTCAAGCTGCGGCGGCTACGCGATGCCGAGCGCGCGGGCGCGCGCCAGCGCCAGCGCATGCACGATGCGCGTGGCCGGCACCGCGATCCCGGCGAGATCCGCCAGCTCGATCACCGCACCGACCACCGCCGCCAGCTCCAGCGGGCGACGCTGCTCGAGGTCCTGCAGCATCGAGATCTTCGCCGCGCCGAGCTGGCGCGCCAGGCCGATGCGCTGCTCCACCGTCATCTGCATCGGATGACCGTAGTGCGTCGACACGGCCATCCCCTCGCGCATCACCGCGCGGATCACGTCCAGCACGTCCTCGTCCGCGCAGATCTGGTTCATCAGGTAGCCGGTCAGCGCGGCGACCGGATTGAACGACAGGTTGCCGAGCAGCTTGGTCCACACGTCGAGCCGGATGTTGGCCGACGCCACCGCCTCGAATCCGGCCGCGTTCAGCGCGGCGCAGACCCGGTCGAGCCGCACCGAGCGCGAGTTGTCGGGCTCGCCGAGGATCAGCTTTCGCCCACCGGTGTGGTGCGCCTCGCCGGGCGCGCGCACCTCGGCCGCGACATGCACCACGCAGCCGACGATGTGGCGGCAGTCGAGCGCGGCGAACATCGTGCCGTCGGGATCGAGCGCGCGCACGCGCATGCCGTCGTGCGGCCCGCCCTCCCGATGGAAATACCACCACGGCAGGCCGTTGATCGCGGGCACCACCGTCGTGTCCTCCGCCACCAGCGGCCGCATGCGCGGCAGCATCGCCGCGATCGCGTGCGCCTTCAGCGCGATGATGACGAGGTCCTGCGCGCCGAAGTCGGCCGGCTCGCTGCTCGCCGCGAGCCTGAAATTGCCCGAGCGCTGGCCGACGTGATCGACCAGCGTAAGGCCGCGCGCGCGGATCGCGTCCAGATGCGCGCCGCGCGCGATCAGGCACACATCGTGACCGGTCGCGGCGAGCTTGGCGCCGAGCACGGCGCCAATCGAGCCGGCGCCGACGATGCAGACTTTCATCACGAGAATCCGGAGTTGTCGATCGGCGTTGGCGCGAGATGCGTCCTCACTGGCCGAACGCCTGTTCGATGCGACGCTTGTCCCAGCCGGGCGCCAGCATCTCGATGAACGAGTACACGAAGCCGCGCAGATACGCGCCGCGCTTGACCGCCAGCCGCGCGATGTTCTTGCCGAACAGATGGCTGCAGGGCAGCACGATCAGCGGCTCGTGCGCGGGATCGACGGCGAGCCCGGCGATGATGCCCACCCCCATGCCGGCCCGCACATAGGTCTTGATCACGTCGGCGTCGATCGCCTCGAGCACGATCGACGGCTCGATGCCGGCGGCGGCGAAGGCGGCATCGAGGCGAGAACGGCCGGCAAAGTGCGCCTCGTAAGTGACGAGCGGATGGCGCGCCAGGTCCTTCAGCGTCAGCTTGCCGGGCGTGGCCTGCATCCTCGCCAGCGGGTGTCCCGGCGGCACCACCGCCACGTGCGTCCATTCATAGATGTCGATGCACGCGAGTCCGGGCGTCTCGGCCAGCGATTCGGTCGCGATGCCGACGTCGGCCTGCCCGTTGACCAGCATCTGCGCGATCTGCGGCGGATTGCCCTGCAGCATCTTCAGGCGCACCTGCGGAAACTTGCGCGCGAACTGCTGCACCACTGCGGGCAATACGTAGCGCGCCTGCGTGTGGGTGGTCGCCACGCGCAGCGTGCCGGACGGCGCGCCGGCGTAGTCGCGCGCCAGCTTCTTGAGGTTGTCGACCTCCTGCATGATCGCCTCGGCCGCGAGCAGGATCTGCTGGCCGGCCGGAGTCAGCCCCAGGATGCGCTTGCCCTGGCGCGCGAAGATCGGCACGCCGAGCTCGCCTTCGAGCTCGATGATCGCCTTCGAGATCCCCGGCTGCGAGGTATGCAGCGCGCGCGCCGCTGCCGTGATGTTGAACTTCTGGCGCGCCGCTTCGCGCAAAAAGCGGAACTGCTGCAGGTTCATGGAGCCCAGCCTCCGCGGCGATCATATCGGACCGGGCGGTGCGGAACCGCAACCGCGATATCCGCTAGATGCTGCGCCGCAGGCTCAGTGTGGCCCAACATGTTGTGGTCTTAATACAGATCAAAAACCATGACGAGAAAAATATCTTGCACACGCGCCATCGGAAGTTCCTATACTGAGCCGCTCCGAAATCGAATCAAACGCTGCACGCAACCGCACGGACAGCGCCCAGAGGAGTCAGCCGCATGAAACTGGACAAGGCCCAGTTGCTGCTCGAAGAGCAGCCCATCTCCACCGACGTTCTGCTGGAAAAATACGCGAAGGGCGACGAAAAGTCGGTCGATGACGTGCGGCGGCGGGTCGCGCGCGGGCTGGCGACGGTCGAGAAGGCCGACGTGCGCGCCGAATGGGAGCGGCGCTTCTACGAGGCGATGGTCGACGGCTTCATTCCCGGCGGCCGCGTGAATTCGGCGGCCGGCACCGAGATCGCCGCGACCCTCATCAACTGCTTCGTGCAGCCGGTCGGCGACGCGATCAGCGGCGTCAACGGCGAAGGCCTGCCGTCGATCTACCTAGCGCTGAACCAGGCCGCCGAGACGATGCGGCGTGGCGGCGGCGTCGGCTACGACTTCTCGCACATCCGCCCGCGCGGCGCGCTGGTCAAGGGAACTCACTCGCGCGCCAGCGGCCCGCTGTCGTACATGCGCGTGTTCGACAAGAGCTGCGAGACGCTGGAATCGGCCGGCGCGCGGCGCGGCGCGCAGATGGGGATGATGCGCTGCGACCACCCGGACATCGAGGCCTTCATCCACGCCAAGCGCGACGGCTCGCTGTCGAACTTCAACATGTCGGTCGCGGTGACCGACGACTTCATGCGCGCGGTCGAAGCCGACGGCGAGATCGAGCTGTGGCACGGCGCGGAGCCGTTCGATCGCGACAGCAGCTACAAGCGCGCGGACGGCACCTGGGTCTACCGCCGCGCACGCGCACGCGAACTGTTCGAGCAGATCATGCAGTCGACCTACAACCACGCCGAGCCGGGCGTGGTGTTCATCGACCGCGTGAACCAGGACAACAACCTGTCCTACTGCGAGACGATCGCGGCGACGAACCCGTGCGGCGAGCAGCCGTTGCCGCCGTTCGGCTGCTGCTGCCTCGGCTCGATCAACCTGACGCGCTTCGTGATCGATCCGTTCGCCGACAGCGCGGCGTTCGACTTCGCGCGCTTCCGCGACGTGGTCAAGGTGTCGATCCGAGCGCTCGACAACGTGCTCGACGCCACGCTGTGGCCGCTGCCGGAGCAGCATCGCGAGGCGATGAACAAGCGCCGTGTCGGCCTGGGCTTCACCGGGCTGGCGAACACGCTGACGATGGTCAACCAGCGCTACGACTCCGAGGCGGGACTGAAGCTCGCCGGCGACATCGTGTGTGCGATGCGCGACGCCTCGTACGAATCGTCGGTCGAACTGGCGAAGGAGAAGGGCCGCTTCCCGCTGTTCGACGCGGACAAGTTTCTCGCCACGCCGCACTGCGCGTCGCGGCTGCCGGATCACCTGAAGGCGCAGATCCGCGTGCACGGCCTCCGCAACTCGCACCTGCTGTCGATCGCGCCGACCGGGACGATCTCGCTCGCGTTCGCCGGCAATGCCTCGGGCGGCATCGAGCCGACCTTCTCGTGGACCTACGTGCGCAAGAAGCGCATGCCGGACGGCAGCAAGCAGGAGTACGTGGTCGAGGACTACGCGTACCGGATGTACCGGCACCTGGGCGGCGACGAGCGTCAGCTGCCGGCGTCGTTCGTGCACGCGCTGGAGATGGCTGCGCTCGATCACATGAAGATGATCGCCGCGGTGCAGCCTTACATCGACGCCGCGGTTAGCAAGACGGTGAACGTGCCCGAGGACTATCCGTTCGAGGACTTCAAGTCGCTCTACTTCGAGGCGTGGCAGGCCGGGCTGAAGGGCATCACGACCTACCGTCCCAACAGCGTGATCGGCTCGGTGCTCGAGGTGAAGAAGGAGCCCGAGACGCGCGAGCCGCAGGACCTGAAGGACGATCCCGACCGCCGCGTGCGGCTCGACTCCGCGCCGCAGCCGGCGCTGGCCAGCCTCAAATGGCCGAGCCGGCCGGACCTGTCCGAAGGCAACATGGCATGGACCTACATGGTCGAGGTGCCGGGCCGCAACGAGAAGTTCGCGATCTTCATCGGCCAGGTCGAGAGCAACGGCAACCCGCCGATGCCGTTCGAGGTGTGGGTCAACGGCGCCGAGCAGCCGCGCGGCCTGGGCGCGATCGCCAAGGCGCTGTCGATGGACATGCGCAGCGAGGACCGCGCCTGGCTGAAGATGAAGCTGGATGCGCTGGCCAAGGCGCGCGACGAGCAGGGCTTCATGCTGCCGATGCCGCCGCGCGGCGAGATGAGATGGCAGAACGGCGTGGTGGCCGCGTTCGCCAACATCGTGCGCTGGCGCTGCGAGCAGCTCGGCGTGTTCCGCGACCTCGAGCAGCAGCTGCTGCCGATGCCCACGCCGGTGATGAACGCGCTGTTCAGCAAGAAGGAGCCGAAGGCCGGGCCGCGCGGCACGATGAGCTGGACCGTGGACGTGGCCAACGCCAACACCGGCGACGACTTCGTGCTCGGCGTGAAGGAGCTGCAGCTGCCCGACGGCAGCCGCCGCCCCTA
>JBAIYN010000617.1:0-3144 GCA_037915775.1 Burkholderiales bacterium
GCCAGCCCGTCCATGCAACGAGCACGAACAGCGCCGCCGTCAGCAGCAGCCCGCCGATCTCGAGCACGAGCGGCACCGGTCGCGGCAGCATGTCGGCGAAGAAGGTCACGCGGATGTGCCGGTTGCGGGCGAAGGCGGCCGCCGCACCGACGAGCGTCAGCACGACGAGGAAGAACACCGAGAACTCCTCGGTGAACGCAAACGACGCGTCGGTCAGGTAACGCACGACCACGTTGGCGAACGTGATCAGGCAGATCAGCGCCATCACGACCGCGGCGATCGCCTCTTCGATCCGGACCGGCACGCGCGGCGTATCGGCCGGGTCGGTCGCTTGCGTGGGTTCTTCTTCGGGCAGGGTTTCCAATCTTTCCTCGTCGATGCTATTTGCGCGTCTGCATGGGATCGATGCCGACCCACGCGCGCGCAGCGGCGGCACTCTTCGGTGCATCCACGCGCGCCTCGGCCTCCAGCGTCGGTGCATAACCGACCGGTATGCGCGGCGCGCCCAGGCGCCGCACCGGGCAGCCGATTTCCTCGGCGACCGCGGCCGCGACTTCCGCGCCGAAGCCGGCGACCTGCACCGCCTCGTGCGTGACGAGCAGGCGCTTCGTTCGCGCGCAGCTCGCCAGCACCGCGTCGCGGTCCCACGGCCACAGGCTGCGCAGATCGATCACTTCGCACGACACGCCGTCGGCGGCCAGTGTCTCCGCGGCTTTCAATGCCTCGTGCACGGTGCGGGACCAGCTGACGATGGTGAGATCGCTGCCTTCACGCGCAATGCGCGCCTTGCCGAGCGGCACGACGAGCGATGTGTCGACGCCGCCGCGCGAGCCCCACAGTTCCTTGTGCTCCAGATACACGACCGGGTCGCCGCTCGCCAGCGCCGCCGCGAGCAGCCCGTGGTTGTCCTGCGGCGTGGCGGGGCAGACGACGGCCACGCCCGGCAGGTGCGCGAACCACGCTTCCAGGCTCTGCGAATGCTGGGCTGCCGACGCGGTCCAGATGCCGATCGGCATCCGCGCGACCAGTGGAATCCGGCTCTGGCCGCCGAACATGTAGCGGTTCTTCGCGGCCTGGTTCACGAGTTCATCGATTGCGCACAGCGCGAAATCGATCACGCGCATCTCGACCACCGGCCGCAGGCCGGCAAGCGCCATGCCGACCGCGGCGCCCATGATGTTGGCCTCCGAGATCGGCGTGTCGATCACGCGCGCAGCGCCGAAACGCTGCTGCAGCGTCTGGCCATCGAGCATGTACTGGCCGAACACGCCGCCGCGACCGAGGTCTTCTCCGAGCGCGACCACGCGCTCGTCGGCCGCCATCGCCTGTGCGAGCGCGGTGGCAGCCGCCTGCGCGTAGGTGAGGGTGCCCGTCATCGCCAGCGCCCCTCGCCGGTCGTCAGGACATCGCGATACGCCTCTGCAGGGTCGGGCCACGGCGCGGCATCGGCCGCGGCGAGCGCCGCCTCGATCTCGGCCCTGGCGGCGGAGTCGATACGCGCGGCCTCGTCTGCTGCACCGAGCCGCGCCAGCACTGCGCGTGCGCGCAGCAGCGGGTCGTGTTCGCGCGCGCGCGCGACTTCGTCCGCGTCGCGATAGCGGCCGGGATCGACCGAGACATGGCCCTTGAAGCGATACGTGATCGCGTGCAGCAGCGCCGGGCGACCGGCCCGGACTTCAGGCAGCAGTTGTGCGGTGGCGCGATCGACCGCCTCGACGTCGTTGCCGTCGATTTTGAGCGTGATGAGGCCGAGTGCCGCGCCGCGCGCCGCTGCACCGGCGCCTGCGGTCATCGTCTCGGTCGGCGTGGTGGCGGCGATCCGGTTGTCCTCGCACACGAAGAGGACCGGCAGGCGATACACCTGCGCCCAGTTCAGCCCCTCGAGAAATGGGCCGCGGTTGACCGCGCCGTCGCCGAAGAAACATGCGACCACGTCGTCCCGGTGCTGCAGCTTCAGTGCGTGCGCCGCGCCGGTCGCGATCGGGATGCCGTCGGCGACCACGCCGTTGGCGCCGAGCATGCCGATCGCGAAGTCGGCGATGTGCATCGAACCGCCCTTGCCGCCGTTGTAGCCAGTGGCGCGGCCGAACAACTCGCACATCATGCGCGTCATGTCCGCGCCCTTGGCCAATGTGTGGCCGTGGCCGCGATGGGTCGAGGTCAGCAGGTCGGTGCGGCGCAGGTTTGCACACACACCCGCGGCGACCGCTTCCTGTCCAGTGGAAAGATGCAGCGGGCCGCGCACACGCGCGGGCTCGCTCGATGCCTCGATGCCCCACACCTGCACGCCGCCCTGGCTGGCCACTTCCGCCGCATCCTCGAACGCACGGATGCGTGCCATCGTTCGGTAAAGAGCAAGGAGGCGTTCGCGTCGCTGCGCGGGCGGCGCAATGGTGTGAGCGGGAGCAACCATGGCGGGACACGTATTTTGCACCGTCGCGCAAGGGCCTGCGCGGCATCCGCGCCACGGGAAGGCGAAGGTTCAGCGCCGCTCCACGACGAATCAGCGGCGCCGCGCGGCGGCGGGCGTTGCCGCCGCGCTCGCGAGCCGGCGCCCGACATGCTCGACGAACGCACGCACGACCGGGCTCGCGGCGCGACCCTCGCGCTGGACCAGGTACCAGGTGCGTCGGATCGGCAGGTGCTCGACATTCAGCAGCGCCAGCCCGTCGCGCCGCGGATCGCGGCCCAGCGTGTGCCGAGACAGGATCGCGCAACCGAGGCCGGCCTTGACGGCGTGCTTGATCGCCTCGTTGCTGCCGAGTTCCATCCGGACGTTCAGAGGCAATCGGTGCTGCGCGAGGAACTCCTCGGTCGCCATCCGGGTGCCGGAACCCTTCTCGCGCGTCAGCAGCGGCTCGGCCGCGAACGTGGCCAGCGCGATGCGGCGGCGTGCCGCAAACGGGTGCTTCAGCGGCGCCAGCGCAACCAGCGGGTTCTCGAGGAAGGGCGTGGTCGACAGCGCCAGCTGACGCGGAGGCATCATCATCACCGCGAGGTCGTCGAGGTCGTCCTCCAGACGCTTGACGATCTTGTCGCGGTTGTCCACCGCCAGTTGAACCTCGACGCCCGGGTGCGCCTGCGCGAACGGCGCCAGCAGCTCCGGCACGAAGTACTCGGCGGTCGTCACGGCGGCCAGGCGCA
>JBAIYN010000134.1:0-2328 GCA_037915775.1 Burkholderiales bacterium
ACCGCCAAGGCGACCAGTTGCACGATCGTCGCGGCGGGACGACGTTGCACGGCAGCGATCGCGAAGCGCCACGAGATCCCGAGGCGCCCCGTCATCGCTCGCAGCGGCGCGAGCAGCTTCAGTGCCAGCGCGGCGACCGCTGCGAATGCCACGATGCCGACCGCGAAGCCTCCCGCCGTCAGCGCGCCGATGCGCAGATCGTTTGCCGACCACAGCACCAATGCGAAGAAGCCGCCCAGACCGACCAGGTAGCCCGAAGCGGCACGGCCGGTCGGCGCCCCGACCTCCTTGCGCAGCACGCGCAGCGGCGGAACCTGTCGCAGTTGCACCAGCGGCGGCAGGGCGAATCCGAGCAGCAGCACCATCCCGACCGCCCCGCCCTGCAGCGCGGGCGCGAGCGACGGGGGCGGCAGCTCCGACTGGATCAGCGTGTGCAGGACACTGAGCAGCAGGAAGTGAAATCCGAATCCTCCCAGCATGCCGATCAGACACGCGGCCACCCCGACCAGCACGAACTCGAGCGCGAACAGCCGGAAGATGTCGCGCTGCGCCAGCCCGAGGCAGCGCATCATCGCGCACGAATCCAGGTGCCGCAGCGAGAAGCGGCGCGCTGCTGCGGCGACCGCCACTGCTGCGACCATCGCCGCGAGCAGCGCCACCAGCGCCAGGAAGTGCTGGGCGCGCTCGAGCGTGCGCTGCATCTCGGGGCGGCCCCCTTCGAGCGACTCGAGGCGCTGGCCGCGTGCGAGGTTCTGCCGCGCCCACGCCGTGTAGGCGCGCACCGCGCCTTGCTCGCCGGCGATCAGCAGGTGGTAGGTGACGCGGCTGCCCGGCCGGATCAGCTGCGTCGCCGGAAGATCCGCCAGGTTCATCAGCACGCGCGGTGCGAAGTTGATGAACTGCGTGCCGCGGTCCGGCTCGAGCGTGATCACGCTTTCGACGGTGAATTTCTTCTCCCCGAGCTGCACCTGGTCGCCCACTTTCGCGTGCAGTGCCAGCAGCAGCTGCGGATCGACCCACACCGTTCCCGGAGCGGGAATGTCGCGCGTCGCCGCGCCCGCAGCCTCGGGTTCACGCGCGATGCGCAGCGACCCCCGCAGCGGATAGCCGCCCGAGACTGCCTTGACCGCGACGAGCGAGGATTTCTCCGAGTCGCTCGCGCTGATCGCCATGCTCGGAAAGATGACGGTGTCGGCTGTCTGAAGGCCGCCGCGCCCGGCGCGTGCACGCTCGGTGTCGCTTATCGGCCGATCCGAGCTCAGCACCACGTCGGCGCCGAGAAGCTGCTTGGCATCGCGCTCCAGGCCCAGCCGAATGCGGTCGACGAAGAATCCCACGCTGGCGACCGCCGCGACCGCGATCACCAACGCCGCCGCGAGCAGCCGCAATTCGCCCGCGCGCCAGTCGCGCCGGGTCATGCGCAGCGACTGCCGCAGCAGGTCGACGAGACCCATCAGGACAGGCCCGTCACCGGCAGTGCCGCGCCGTGGATTGCGCGCGCGGCATCGGACGCGAGGAAGACGATCACGCCGGCGAGATCGGCGGGTGCGATCCAGCGCGCGGGATCCGCGGATGGCATCGCGGCGCGATTCTCCGGCGTGTCGATCGTTGTCGGCAGCACGCAGTTGACGTTGATGTTCTTCTCGCGCAGCTCGGCCGCCATCGCCTCGGTCAGCCGGATCACCACGCTCTTCGACGCGGTGTAGGCGGCCATCTGCGCCGCGCCCTTCTGCGCGCTGAAGGCCCCGACGTTGACGATCTTGCCGCCGCCCGCAGCCAGCATCCGCGGCACGACCGCCCGCGCCATCTGCAGCACCGTGCGCGCGTTGATGTCGAACAGGAAGTTCCAGTCCGCATCCGTCGTTTCGTGCACAGCGCCGCCCATGCGAAACCCGCCGGCGATGTTGCACAGGACGTCGATGCGGCAGAAGCGCTGGATCGCGCGCTGTACGACCGCTTCGACCTGCGCCGCGTCGAGCAGATCGGCCGGCGCAAAGATGCGGCGCTCTTCTTCGGCGCCGAACGCCTTCTCGAGGCTGTCGCGCCGCAGATCGACGAGCACCAGACTGGCGCCGCGCGCAGCGAATGCTTCAGCGACGGCGCGGCCGAGGTTGCCGGCGGCGCCGGTCACGAGGATGGTGCGACTGGAAAGGTCCATCTGAGGCGACTCCATCGTCAGACCGGGGTCGAACGGAAACGTTGCGGCATTCGGGGACTGCGGGGTAAGGCGGTCCTGGCGGAAGCGGTGAGATTCGAACTCACGAAGGGTTGCCCCTTGCCGGTTTTCAAGACCGGTGCCTTAAGCCGCTCGGCCACGCTTCCGAAGGC
>JBAIYN010000492.1:0-3962 GCA_037915775.1 Burkholderiales bacterium
GGGATCGGCTTCGATCATTCGCTCGCGCAGCGCCCATCGATAGAAGCGGCGCAGCGAGGCGAGTCGTCGATTCGCGGTCGAAGATCGCGTCGCGGCGTGGCTGGCGGCGAAGTAGCCCACCACGTCGCTCGGCGTCGCGCCGGTCAGCGTCTTTCCCCGTTTTCCGAGCCAGCCGGAGAGCAGGCGCAGGTCGCGACGGTAAGCGGCCAGGGTGTTGGCAGCCAGGCCATCCTCGAGCCAGACCGCATCCAGAAAACGGTCGATCTCCGGATCCGATCCAGTCTGGTCATCCGCGACCGGCTTCATGCGGCAGATCCACCCTGTTTAGAAAGCGGAGTGGCGCCGGTTTGCCGTCTCGGAGCGCGCGCTATGCGCCAACCAGCCCCTTCTTCAACCCGCCGTCGGCCGGCTTGTCGCCGATCCAGATCCGCAGCACCGCCGTGAAGAAATCCTCCCCGGGAATCGCCGTGCCCTTCTGCTGACCGTTGACGACGATGCGAGTCCCGCTCTCCGGAGTGAACTCGAAAAAGATCGCGTTGCCCTTTTTCGCTTCGCCGATCGCCTTCAGGTTCGCCACCAGCGCGTCGGTCTGCGTTTTGAGCGCCGCAAGCTGCTGCTCGGTATGGTTTGCCTTCAGGCCGTCGATCAGCGCCTCGGCGAACGTGTCCGCGTCGACGTTGCGCAGCATGTGAATTTCGATCCGGCGCGGCCCCTTTTGCGCCAGCAACGCCGCGGCGGAATTTGCCTTCTGCGGGACGTACAGGCCGGCGGCATAGACCTTGAAGATCGCGCGGGTCCGCACGCCGGCGCCGTTCAGTTGCAGGACCTGGCCGCCCACCTGCGCAGTCGGCTCGAATTTCACGCCCTCGATGTCGATCGGCTGCGCGTGGCACACGAGAGCTGCGGCAGCCAGCGCAAAGACGGCTATCAAACGTTTCATCGGTGAACCTCCTTGTGGGAACCTGCGGATTCGGGCTGCCCGGCCACGTCTGCCTTCGCAATCTTGCCGAGCCCTTTGGGAAGCGGGAACGTCACGTGTTCCTCGACCCCCTGCATCGTCCTCACGCCAACGGCGCCGAGTTCGCGCAGGCGCGCCAGCAATTCGTCGACCAATTCGTCGGGCGCCGACGCGCCGGCCGTAACTCCGACTCGCTTTGCCCCCTGCAGCCACTTCGGATCGACATCGGCCGCCGAATCCACAAGGTGCGCCTGAACACCGAACCGCTCCGCCACTTCCCTCAGCCGATTCGAGTTCGAACTGGCCGGGCTGCCGATCACGATCACCACGTCGACCTGAGGGGCCATGATCTTCACCGCGTCCTGGCGATTCTGCGTCGCGTAGCAGATGTCGGCCTTCTTCGGCTCTGCAATGGAGGGGAAGCGGCGCCGGAGCGCAGCAACGATCGCGGACGCATCGTCAATCGACAGCGTCGTCTGCGTCACATACGCGAGCCGTTCCGGATCCTTGACCTGCAGTCGCTCGACGTCTTCGACCGTCTCGACCAGGTACATGCCGTCGCTGGCCTGTCCCATGGTGCCTTCGACCTCGGGATGCCCGGCATGGCCGATCATCACGATCTCGCGTCCCTGCGCCCGCATCTTCTCGACTTCGACGTGCACCTTGGTGACCAGGGGGCAGGTCGCATCGAAAACCTTCAAGCCGCGCGCCGCCGCCGCGGCATGAATGGATTTCGCAACGCCGTGCGCGGAGAAGATCACGGTCGCGCCCGGCGGGACCTGGTCCAGTTCATCGACGAAGACCGCGCCCTTGCGCCGCAGGCTCTCGACCACGTAGGTGTTGTGCACGATCTCGTGCCGGACGTAGATCGGCGCCCCATGGATCTGCAGCGCGCGCTCGACGATTTCGATCGCACGATCGACTCCGGCACAGAAACCGCGCGGCTGCGCGAGCAGGACGTCCATCACAGCACTCCGATCACCCGCACCGAGAATCGCACCGGCAGACCGGCCAGCGGATGATTGAAATCGATGACGACGCGCTTGTCGTCCCGATCCTTCACGACGCCGGCCACGCGGTCGCCGCCGGGCGTGTGGAATTCCAGTACGTCGCCGGTTTCATAGACCGCACCGGCTTCCGCGTGCCGGTCGAATTCGGTCCGCGCCAACGCTTGAACCAGGTTCGGGTCTCGCGGCCCGAACGCCTGGCCCGACCCGAGATCGAAGCTCGCCTGGGCGCCCTCTTCGAGCCCGATCAGGCGCTGCTCCAGCGCAGGTGCCAGATGCCCGGCCCCGAGTTGCAGGGTCGCGGGCGGTCCGCTCAGCGTGCTGACGATTTCCCGCTCGCCGTCGTCCCCGAGTACCGCAAGACGATAATGCAGCGTGATGTGCGAGCCTGAAGTGATAACCGCCATGGCGAATCGGCCGGGAACAACACAAATTCTATCGAAGGAGCCCGGAGTGACGATCAAGGACTGGCCGGCCGCCGAGCGGCCAAGGGAACGGCTGCTTGCGCAGGGACCCGGCACCCTGACGGAAGCCGAATTGCTCGCCGTCTTTCTGCGGACCGGCATTCCGGGAAGGACGGTGATTGAAGTCGCGCGGGGCGCGCTGAATCATTTTGGCGGCTTGAACGGGCTGCTGTCGGCGCCGCATCGTGAACTGCAGAAGCTCGCGGGTTTCGGACCGGCAAAGAGTGCGCAACTGCACGCCGTCCTGGAACTCGCGCGCCGCGCGCTGCGGGAAGAGGTCGCGCGCGACACGGTGCTGAACACGCCCGCCAAGGTGCGCGATTTCCTCAAATTGTCGTTGCGCAACGAGCGTCATGAGGTATTCGTCGCGCTGTTCCTCGACGCGCAGAACCGCCTGATCATCGATGAATCGCTGTTCCGCGGGACGCTGACGCAAACCAGCGTGTTTCCGCGGGAAGTCGTCCGCCATGCCCTGCGGCACAACGCAGCAGCGGTGATCTTTGCGCACAATCATCCGTCGGGGCTGGCCGAGCCGAGTCGCGCCGACGAATTGCTGACACGCGCCTTGAAAGACGCTTTGGCGCTGGTCGATGTGCGCGTGCTCGATCACCTGATCGTCGCCGGTCATGCCAGTGTTTCGTTTGCCGAGCGCGGCCTGCTTTGACCGGTTGGACCCGCGACTGGCCTGCGCTGGAAGAAGTCCTTATAATGCGCCGCTTTGCGTGACTACGGCCCTCGCCCAGTCGCGTCGATCACGGATATCGGGAGTTCACGATGGCACGCGTGTGTCAGGTCACGGGCAAGAAGCCCCTGACGGGTAACAACGTCTCGCATGCGAACAACAAGACCAAGCGCCGCTTCATGCCTAACCTGCAGAGCCGGCGCTTCTGGGTTGAAAGCGAAAGGCGCTGGGTGCGGCTGCGCTTGACCAACGCCGGCTTGCGCACCATCGACAAGCTCGGCATCGACACCGTGCTTGCCGATCTGCGCGCACGCGGCGAAATCTAGGGAGAACGACCATGGCCAAGGGCGCCCGCGAGAAGATCAAGCTGGAATCGACCGCTGGAACCGGTCACTTCTACACGACCACGAAGAACAAACGAACCACGCCGGAAAAGCTGGAACTGAGCAAGTTCGATCCGGTCGCGCGCAAGCATGTGGTCTACAAGGAAACCAAGCTCAAGTAGCGCATCGATCAACCGACGAAAAAGCCCCGCCGAAGCGGGGCTTTTAGTTTGCGCAGCTTGCGGTTGCCGGTCTAGGCGCGCGCTCCGGTCGTCACATAGGAGCGAATCCGCAATGCGGTCTCCTGCAACGCCCGGATTCCGCTTGCCTCAGCGCGGGCAATCCAGTCCTGTAGGTGCGCCAGCATCTGTTCCCGCGAAACCGATGAGCGTTCCCAGGTCACCGCGAGGTCCGATCGCATATCGATCAGGGTCTGCATCGCCCGGCTGCGGTTCAGCAGGTCGCGCAGCGTCTGCTGCTGCGCCGGCGGAATCTGGGCCACGTCCCCCTTGCGCAGCCAGCGCCGCA
>JBAIYN010000536.1:0-4939 GCA_037915775.1 Burkholderiales bacterium
GCGGTCGAGCTCGGCAATGCCGCCGATGCGAAGCTGCCGCAGCCGGCGGCGCTCGATGCCTGCCGCGATCTGCTGACTTTGACCGACAGCGGCCACCTGGCCGACTTGCGCGCGGCGGCGCACGTGCCGGACGACTATTCGCGGGCGATGCGCGCGCTCGGGCTGTATCCGCTGACGCGGCTGGCGTTTGCGTCGGGCATCCGCCGCTGGCATGAGGAAACGCGCGCCACCTTCGCCGCGCCCTCCGCGGACCGGTTGCCCTCCAATCGCTACGCGCCGGCGGAAGTGGCATCACTGCCGCAGGTTCCCAGATCGGCCGCCTTTCAGCTTCCGCTGCACTCGCGCGACGAGTGGGCCGAGCTGCTGCAGCGGAACGCGCCGCGGCTGGTCGTCGACACCGCCACCGACGATGACCGCCTCGGCAGCCTGGTCTGGCGCGATATGGGCGGCGCGATGCGGGCCGGCGTCGATACGCGGGCGCCGGTCGCGTACGCGCGCGTCGCATTCGCGCGGTTCGCCGCCCGGATCGTGCCGCAGCTCGTCTACACCTTCTGGTTTTCGGCGCGGCCGCCGGCGGGCGCGTTCGACCTGCTTGCCGGAGAACTGGACGGCATCGTCTGGCGCGTGACACTCGACGGCGACCTCCAGCCGCTGGTGTACGACTCGATCCATCCCTGCGGCTGCTATCACCTGTTCTTTCCGACCGACCGCGTGCGCGCGCGGCCGCAGCCGGAATCGCTGGACGAATCGATGTTCGCGCCGCAGACGATCAGGGCGCCGCGGGACGGCGAGCACGTGGTGCTGCACGTCGCGTCGCGCACGCATTACCTGTCGGGGATCGACGTCGAGCCGGATCGCGTCGCGGCAGCGGCGACGCGTTATCCGATCCGCGACGAGAACGAGCTGCGCCGGCTGCCGTTGCCCGCCGGCGGCACCCGCAGCGTGTACGGCCCGGATGGACTGATCGCGGGCAGCGAGCGGCCGGAGCGCTTCCTGTTCTGGCCGATGGGCATCGAAAGCGCGGGCCAGATGCGGCAATGGGGTCACCACGCGACCGCTTTCGTCGGCCGGCGGCACTTCGATGATCCGTTGCTGATGGACCGCTACTTCGAGCGCGTCCGCGACGGCGCGTCAGACGCGCCGGGCGCCGGCGTGCCCGTCGCCGACCTCGAACTCGGCGAGCGTTGAAATCGCCGGACTCCTGCGCCGGACGTCGTCGACCACGCGCAGCCGCGCGCGCAGCCTGCCCTGATCCACATCGCCGATCAGGTAGCCGCGACTCTCGCTTTCCGCAAACCGCACGTGCGGATTGATCGCGGCGACGCGCGCGGTGCGCGCCGCATCCCAGCCCGATGCCGCCGAGATGCTGGTGCCGCAGAACTCTGTGGCGATCACCGGCGAGCGAGGGTCGGCGAAGTCGCGTTTCACGTCGCACACCCAGTTGGCGTGCACATCGCCGCCGAGCAGCACCGGATTGCGCACGCCGCTGCGCTCGAAGGCATCGAGCACGCGCTGGCGCTCCGCCGGATAGCCGTCCCAGCCATCGGTCCAGTAGCGCGCGCCTCCGGCGGCGCGGTTCAGCGGCGAAAACAGCGTCTGCTGCACGACGAAGTTCCAGCACGCGCGGCTGCCGGCGAGTTGCCGTTGCAGCCACTCCATCTGCGGGCGACCGAGCAACGTGCGCTGCGCGTCGCGCCGCTGCGGGCACGCGTCGTCATCGACCACTGTCGAGCCGCCGCGGCCCTCGGGCTGGCACGGCTGCCGGTCGCGATACTGGCGGTCATCGAGCACGAAGAACGAGGCCAGCGCGGCGGCACGATGCGTGCGATACAGGCGCAGCTGCGAAAAGCGCTCGACCAGCACCGAAACCGGCAGCGGCAGATGTTCGTAGTAGGCCTGGTAGGCGGCCAGCCGCCGCGCGTGCCCGTCGACGGCCGGGTCCTCGCCGACGTCGCCCGCGTAGTCGTTGGAGACCTCGTGATCGTCCCAGGTGACCAGCCACGGACAGTGCGCATGCATTGCCTGCAGGTCGGGATCGAGGCGGTACAGCGCATGGCGCAACCGGTAGTCGAACAGGGTGCGCGCCGAAGGGAACGGATGCGGGCGAAAGCGCTTGGCATTCGCGCCGCCTTCGTAGATGTAGTCGCCGACGAACAGCACGAGTTCCGGATCGTCGGCGCGCATGTGCGAGTACGCGCCGAAGTGGCCGTACTCGTAGTGCTGGCACGACGCGAGCGCGAGGCGCAGCCGCGCGCGCGCCGTGTCGGGGGCGTCGGGGGCGTCGGGCGTGCGCATGCGGCCGACCGCGCTTGCCGCATCGCCGAGCAGGAACCGATACCAGTACCAGCGCGACGGCGGCAGGTCGTCGATTTCCACGTGCACGCTGTGCGCCAGCTCGGGCAGGGCGGGCGCGCTGCCGCGGCGGACCACGCGGCGGAAGCCGTCGTCGTCGGCGACTTCCCAGCGCACCTCGAACGCGAGGGCCGGACGATGCAGCTCTTCGGCGCGCGCGGCGACATAGCGTTCGACGTCGAGGCCGGACAGGTGCGCGATCTGCGCCGTGAGCCCCGGCGCCACGCGCGTCCACAGCACCACGCCGCGATCGGCGGGACCGCTGGCGACGCCAAGCGGGAACGGGTCGTCGACGATGCGCGGCTGAGCGAGCGTGCGCCCGCTGGTCCAGGCCGGCACGCTGGCGGCCATGGCGAGCCTGAGCAGGGTACGGCGATCCACATGCATCGATGACTACTCCCGGAAAACGTCAACCTCGCGTCGCGGTCGAAACGGTATCGTAAGCATTGCCATGAAGCTGCGAGTCGCGACCTACAACATCCACAAGGGCGTCACCGGCATCCGCCGCGTGCCGCGCATCCACGACGTGCGGATGGCGCTGCATGCGATCGACGCCGACATCGTGTTTCTGCAGGAGGTGCAGGACCGCAACGAGCGGCTGCGCCATCACGCGAACTATCCGAAGTCGACCCAGCTCGACTTCCTCGCCACCACCGGCTACGAGCATCAGGTCTACGGCAAGAACGCGGTGTATCCGCACGGTCACCACGGCAACGCGATCCTGTCGCGCCACGCGATCCGCCATTCGACCAACCACGACATCTCCGATCACGCACTGGAGAAGCGCGGCATGCTGCACGCGGTGGCCCGGGTCGCCCCGCGCGGCAAGCTGCGCACCGACGTGCACCTGATTTGCGTGCATTTTGGCCTGATCAAGCGCAGCCGGCTGCGGCAGGCCGACCAGCTGGCCGAGTTCGTCGAGCGCGAGATCCCGCCGCGGGCCCCGCTGATCATCGCCGGCGATTTCAACGACTGGCAGCGCCGCGTCGACGCGGTGCTGCGCGGGCGGCTCGACGTGGACGAAGTGGCGGTGGCGCAGGAATCCCCCCGGCGCAGCGTGCTCGACCGGCTGCTGCCGTGGCGCAACGCGCTCGCGTCGCAGCCGCCGGCACGGACGTTCCCGAGCTTCGCCCCGATGCTGACGCTCGACCGGATCTACGTGCGCGGCTTTCGCGTGGTCGACACGGAGGTGCCCAAGGGGCTGACCTGGGCACGCCGTTCGGACCACGCGCCGCTGATCGCGGAGCTCGTGCTGCGGTGAGCCGGCCGACGCGTTTCGTCGAGCCGCTGCGCGAAGGCGGCCGGGGTTTCGGGCTGGTGCCGAAACCGGTCGTGTATGCCGGCAACCGGATGCAACTGCTGGTGACCGGCGAGGAATATTTCCCGGCGCTGCTGGCCGCGATCGAGAACGCCCGCGTCTCGATCCACCTCGAGACGTACATCTACGCCGACGACAACATCGGCCACCGCGTCACCGATGCGCTCGCGGCGGCTGCGTCGCGCGGCGTGCAGGTGCGCGTGCTGATCGACGGATTCGGCGGCGGCGACTATGCGCGGAGGCTGGTCGGCGAGCTCGGCGCGCAGGGCGCGGAGGTGCGCATCTTCCGGCCGGAGCGCTGGTGGCGGCTGGAGCGCAAGCTGCTGCGGCGGCTGCACCGGAAGATCGCGGTGATCGACGACCGCATTGCGTTCGTCGGCGGCATCAACATTATCGACGACCACAACGTGCCGCCGTCGGAACGCGGCCGCATCGGCCCGCGCTTTGATTTTGCGGTCGCTTGCGAAGGACCGATCGTGGCGCCGGTCGCGCTGGCGGTGCGGCAGCTGTGGTGGATCCTGTCGATCGTGCGGTCCACCGCCGCGACCGGGCCACGCCCGCGCATCGACATGCAGCCCCGCATCGCCGCGATCCCGGGCGGCGTGGCGGCATCCTTCCTGCTGCGCGACAACCTGCGCCATCGGCGCACGATCGAACGAGCGTACCTGGAGGCGATCGAGGGAGCGCGCGAGGAAATCCTCCTTGCCAGCGCGTATTTCCTGCCGGGGCGCCGGGTCCGCGCGGCGCTGCTCGATGCGGTGCGCCGCGGCGTGCGGGTGCGTCTGCTGTTGCAGGGGCGCGTCGAATACGCGATCCAGCACTACGCAGAGCGTGCGCTGTTCGGGCAGCTGCTCGCGGGCGGGATCGAGATCAACGAATACCGCCCGGCCTACCTGCATGCGAAGGTCGGCGTGGTCGACGGCCGCTGGGCGACCGTCGGCTCCAGCAACATCGATCCCTATTCCCTGCTCCTGGCGCGGGAAGCGAACGTGGTCGTGTACGACTCCCGCTTTGCGCAGCGGCTGGAGGCGGTGCTGCTGCAGGCGATCGAGCGGGATGCCGACCGGGTGCGGCCGGAGGTCTACGCGCGGCGCGGCCTGCTCGAACGGGTGTTCAACTGGATCGCCTTCGGCGTGGTGCGACTGGCGACGGTCGTGCTGGCGCGCGGGCTGAACTATTGAAAATCCCCCGGCGGCGGATTAAAACGGCACGCCCGGGTGTTCACAGGGCGGGTTCAACCCACAACAAGGAGACTGTCATGAAACTGCA
>JBAIYN010000410.1:0-2053 GCA_037915775.1 Burkholderiales bacterium
CAACGGCAAGCACCGCGCCGGCCACGACGAGCGGCGTGAAGAAACTGCCAACGCTTTGCACACGCGATTCGAGGAAGATCGCCACACCGCGATAGCCGGCGCGGAACACGATCGGCTCGTAGGTGAAGTCCGAGATCGACAGGCCGGCGACATAGGTGATCACGGACCACAGCACCAGGCTAAGCACCGCGAACAGCGCGGCCGACAGCACCATGCCGAGCCGCGCCGTGTACAACGACGCCCGCACTTCCCTGTCGTGTTCCCGCTCCAGCACCAGCCCGAGCGCGAGCGCCGCGATCTGCACCAGCACCAGTGCAGCCCACGCGATCAGCATCGCGGCGAGCAGGAACTCGCCGACATGCAGCGCACAGGTGAGCATCCACTCGGGCAGCGTCGCCACCGCGGGAAGCGTGCGCCGCCCCTCGAAAAGAAGCGCGGCGCAGACCGCCGCGATCAGTCCGTACCCGAGCGGGCCGGCGCCGCGCGCCACGCGCGCAAACCGCGCCACCAGCAACGCTCCGACTGCGCCCACGACGAGCACGGTCATCGCGAAGTACATGTCCGGCGCCGGCTCGCTGCCGCGCAGCGCAGTGACCGCGATCGCAACTCCGCCGGCGGCTGCCAGCAGCAGCGGCACCGCGATCGGCCAGCGCCGTCGCGACGACGGCTCGCGCAGGCCGATCACGACGGCGCCGACCGCAAGCAACGCGGCCGTCGCGGCCGCCGTCGCCGCCAGCAGGTAGGCGCGCTGCGTCAGCGGCACGAGCGACGCGGCGCCGAACGGCACCAGCAACAGCATCGCAAGCTGGATCAGCGCCGCGGGTCCGGTCATCAGCCAGGCCGACCACGCGTGCAGCCGCTGAAGGATGCGCCACCCGCGGCCCGCATCGATCGCGAGGGCAACCTGATCGACGATGTCGCGCGCCAGCGTATTCAAATGGAAGAACAGCTGATATAGCGCCGTCAGCGCGCGCACCCCGCCCGGCCGCAGGCGCGACAGATCCGCCCAGTACATCTCGTAGATGTCGACCGCGTTGCCGGTCGCGTCGCGTCTCAGCGACACGCGCGTCGATTCGTACACCGCATCACTGTCCGCCAGCTGATGCTGCTGCAACAGATAGTCGTTGAGCGCGGCGCCCAGGTCCTGCGGTGCACACGCCGCACCGTCGCCGGCGGCGCGGCGGGTGCGATAGAACCCGCTGGGTGCCCCGGGTCGCCAGCGCTCCCGGCCCGCGACCGATGCGTGTGCTCCCGCATCCGCGCCCGGCTCGAGCTTGCGCACGGGGATCAGCACGCCGTGCGTCTCGCCCTCGGTGTATGCGGACGCGCCTGCATTCACATCGCAGAGCAGGTGCGCGAGTTCGCGCACCGTCTGTCCCGGCCGCTGGTCGGCGATGCCGTGCACCGCGACTACGGCGACGCGTTCATTCTTCAAGTCGGCGCTCTCGAATTGACGGCGGCCGAGTTTGCCGCATCAGGCACCGGCATTTCCCGGCTCTACCGGCTGCGCGCGATGCACAAAGCACGGCCACACTTCCGGCGCGTTACCCGCTTCTGTGCCGACCCCAGGCCAGCCCACCATCGATGACGGACTCCAGCCGCCGCACTGCCCCTGTTTGGGCGATGGCCGCGGCCATTCACTGTCGGCGGACTTTACAAAGTGCGCGTGACGCGCGCCGCGGCATCGAATAAAGTGGCGCGAAACAACGAGACCGACTGGTGCCTTGCACTTGAGGTCGACATTCAACCGTAGGAGGGGATTCCATGAGCAGAACGTTCAGGTGGTTGGCAATGGTGGTCGCTGTTGCGTGCGGCAGCGCATGGGGGCAGCAGTCCACCTATCAGAATGGCACGTTGTCGATTCCCTCGGTCCAGGTGGGAACCGATACCTACAGCGCGACGCTGGCGGTGATCAACGCGAGTCCGCTGATGCTGCGGCTGACGGGCGCGACGCTGCAGAGCCCGCCCCAGCAGACCGCCAACATCTACAACCCGGCTACAGGGAAGGTGTCGCTGCCGGAAGTCAATGTGGTCGGCGCCGGCGTCTACACGG
>JBAIYN010000028.1:0-2645 GCA_037915775.1 Burkholderiales bacterium
TCGCAGAGCCTGCTGGCGCAGATGCGTAGCTAACCTGGCCGCCGATGAGCGCCGCGCACCTGATCGCCATCCAGCCCCTGCAGAGCGCGATCCGACTCGTGGTACGCGGCTTCGGCAGCGGCGCGGACGAAGTCGACGCCGTCGCCGACAACCTGATCGAAGCGAACCTGACCGGGCACGATTCGCACGGCATCGGCATGTTGCCACGCTACGCCGACGCGTACCTCGAAGGCGGGTTGCGGCCGAACACCCACGTGCGCATCGTGCACGACGCAGGCACGCTGCTGCGCCTCGAAGGCGGCGCCGGCTTCGGGCAGGTGATCGGGCGCGAGGCGATCGCGCTCGGCATCGAACGCGCACGCCGGTCCGGAAGCTGCATCGTCGCGCTCGGCAATGCGCACCACCTCGGTCGCATCGGCGCGTGGGCCGAGCAGGCCGCGCAGGCGGGACTGGTGTCGATCCATTTCGTCAACGTGATATCGCGTTGCATCGTCGCGCCGTTCGCCGGAGGCGATGCGCGCTTCGGCACCAATCCCTTCTGCGCCGGGATCCCGCTCGCGGGACGTGCGCCGGTGATCCTCGATTTCGCCACCAGCGTGCTGGCGCAGGGAAAGATGCGCGTGGCGTTCAACAAGGGAGAGCGGGTCGCTCCGGGCGTGTTGCTGGACGACGCAGGCCGAGAAACGCAGGAGCCGCGCTATGCGGTGGTGCCGCCCTTCGGTGCGATCGTCGCGTTCGGGCTGCACAAAGGCTCGGGCCTGGCGATGATCTGCGAGCTGCTCGGCGGCGCGCTTGCCGCCGGCGCGACCCAGCACACCGGCGACGTTTCCCGCAAGCGCGTGCTCAACGGCATGCTGTCGGTGCTGATCGACCCAGCGCAGCTCGGCGACCGTGCCGCCTTCGAGCGCGAGGCGATCGAGTTCATCGACTGGTTCAAGGCATCGCCGCCGCGCGACGGCTTCGATCGCGTGCGCATCGCCGGCGAGCCGGAACGCGAAGCGCGCACCGAGCGCACGGCACACGGCGTGCCGGTCGACATCACCACCTGGAACGAGATCCTGCAGGCCGCCGGCAAGCTCGGCGTCGACCCCGGGCAGGTACACGCCGCGGCCGGCCTGCGCTGACGATCCTTTCCTTAGCCCGACGACCCGGTCACATGTGGATCCGGGTCCCCAGTTCGATCACGCTGTTGGGCGGGATCCGAAAGCTGTCGACCAGCGAGCCGGCATTGCGCGACAGCGTCTCGAACAGCAGTTCGCGCCAGCGCGCCATGCGGCCGCGCGGCGTCGGCACCACGGTTTCGCGGCTGAGGAAGTACGACGTCTCGAACAGGTTGATGTCGAGGCCGTACTGCTTGCACAGCGTCAGCGCCTGCGGGATGTCGGGCTGGTTCATGAAGCCGTAGTTCACGCGGACCTTCCAGGCATCGCGCGCCAGCGGCTCGACCTCGACGCGCTTATCGAACGAGATCCAGGGAACGTCGTGGAACACGACGTTCAGGATCACGATGCGCTCGTGCAGCACCTTGTTGTGCTTCAGGTTATGCAGCAGCGCCTGCGGCACGGTGTCCGGATTGGCGACCGCGAACACCGCGGTGCCGGGCACGCGCCGGACATCGCCCGCCTGCAGCTGCTCGATGAAGTCTTTGAGCTGCGGGTCGCCGGCACGCAGATGCTCGAGAAGCAGTTCGCGCCCGTGCTTCCACGTCATCATCACGGTGAAGATGCTCGCGCCGAGGATGACCGGGAACCAGCCGCCGTCGAAGAATTTCACCGAGCAGGCGGTCACCAGCAGCGCGTCGAGCACGACGAAGAATCCGGTCGCCGGCAGCGCCAGCCAGAGCGGGAAGCGCCACGCGTGCCGCACGACGAAGAAGGTCAGCAGCGTCGTGGCGAGCATCGTCAGCGTCACCGCGATGCCATAGGCCCCGGCGAGGTTGGTCGAGGAGCGGAATCCCGTGGTCACCACCAGCACCGCGGCGAGCAGGATCCAGTTCACCGCGGGCATGTAGATCTGCCCCATTTCGCGCGCCGAGGTGAACCTGACCGCCATGCGCGGCAGGAAACCCAGGTGGATCGCCTGCTGCGTCATCGAGTAGGCGCCGGAAATCACCGCCTGCGAAGCGATCACGGTGGCGATCGATGCGAGCACGACCGCCGGCAGCAGCAATGCCTCCGGGAACATGCGGAAGAAGGGGTTCTCGATCGCACGCGGATCGGCGATCAGCAGCGCGCCCTGGCCCATGTAGTTCAGCGCCAGCGACGGCAGCACCAGCCCGTTCCAGGCGAGCCGGATCGGACGCTTGCCGAAGTGTCCGAGGTCGGCGTACAGCGCCTCCGAACCCGTGACCGCGAGCACGATCGCGCCGACGGCGGCGAAGATGCCCCAGCCGCGACTGGCAAGGAATTCGATCGCATACAGCGGATTGAGCGCCTGCAGGACCTGCGGCGCGCGCATGATCTGCAGGGCGCCGGTGATGGCCAGCGTGATGAACCACACGATCACGGTCGGCCCGAAAAAGCGTCCGACGTCGGCGGTGCCACGGCTCTGCACGATGAACAGCCCGACCAGGATCGCGATCGCGATCGGCAGAACGTAGGGCTCGAGCCGCGGCGTCATCACCTCCAGCCCCTCGACCGCGCTCA
>JBAIYN010000359.1:0-2675 GCA_037915775.1 Burkholderiales bacterium
GCACCCCGGCGCGGCGGCGGACGCGGCCGCTAGACGTAGCGGACGACCAGGATTTCGTATTCGCGCCGGCCGCCGGGCGCGGCGACCTCGATCACGTCGCCTTCCATCTTGCCGATCAGCGCACGCGCGATCGGGCTCGAGATCGAGATCAGTCCCGACTTGATGTCCGCCTCGTCGTCGCCGACGATCTGATACTTGACCGCTTCGCCCGCGCTCAGGTCTTCCAGTTCCACGGTGGCGCCGAACACCACGCGACCGCCGGCATCCACGCTCGCCGGATCGATGATCTGCAGGCTGCCAACCTTGCCTTCGAGCTCGTTGATCCGCCCTTCGATGAAACCCTGGCGCTCGCGCGCAGCCTCGTACTCGGCGTTCTCCGACAAGTCGCCCTTTTCGCGCGCCTCCTTGATGGCCTGGATCACCGCCGGGCGATCGACCGCCTTCAGGCGTTGCAGTTCCTCCTTCAGCCTCTCGGCACCTCGCGCGGTGATCGGTATCGGCATCTCGCAGACTCGCAGCAAATAGAAAGCCCCGGCGCTGCCGGGGCCGACCGGATGGAATTTAGCGGTGCGCAGCGCCTACTGCAACCGCGCGCGCTCCCGCCGCAACGACTTGTGCAAACTCTGGAGGTCATAGACGTCGAGCTGGTCGAGGTGCTTCATGCCCTCGACGGCCGCGCGCCCGCCCGCGATGGTCGTGTAGTAGGTCACGCGCTGCGCCAGCGCCGTGGTGCGGATCGAACGCGAATCCGCGATCTGTGCGCGGTTTTCCGCCACCGTCGTGATCACCAGATCGATCTCGCCGTTCTTCAACAAGTCGACCACGTGCGGCCGCCCGTCCTTGACCTTGTTCACGGGCTTGACCGGAATGCCGGCCGCCGCGACCGCGGCCGCCGTGCCGTGCGTGGCCACCAGCGCGTATCCCATATCGACCAGCATGCGTGCGACCTCGACCGTACGCGGCTTGTCGACGTCCTTCACGCTGAGGAACACGGTTCCCTTGGGCGGCAGCTGGACACCGGCCGCGAGCTGCGACTTGAACAGCGCCTCGCCGAAGGAATTCCCCACGCCCATCACCTCGCCGGTCGAGCGCATCTCGGGGCCGAGCAGCGTGTCGACACCGGGGAACTTGGCGAACGGGAAGACCGCTTCCTTTACCGAGCAGTAAGGCGGTACCACCTCGACCTGCGCGCCCTGCGCGGCAATCGATCTTCCGACCATGCAGCGCGCGGCGATCTTCGCCAGCGGCTCGCCGGTCGCCTTCGACACGAACGGCACGGTGCGCGACGCGCGCGGATTGACCTCGAGAACGTAGACGGTGCCATCCTGAATGGCGAACTGCACGTTCATCAGGCCGACCACGTTGAGCGACTTCGCCATCAGCGTGGTCTGCCGCTTCAGTTCCTCGATCGTGGCGGCGCTCAACGAATACGGCGGCAGCGAACACGCGGAATCGCCCGAGTGCACACCGGCCTGTTCGATGTGCTCCATCACGCCGCCGATGCGCACCTCGGCACCGTCGGCCACGCAGTCGACGTCGACCTCGATCGCATCGTCGAGGAAGCGGTCGAGCAGCACCGGCGAATCGTTGCTGACCTTGACCGCCTCGCGCATGTAGCGCTCCAGGTCCTTGCCGTCCTGCACGATCTCCATCGCGCGCCCGCCCAGCACGTAGCTGGGCCGCACCACCAGCGGATAGCCGATCTCGTCCGCCAGCGCGAGCGCCTCTTCCTCGGTGCGCGCGGTGCGGTTCGGCGGCTGCTTGAGACTCAGCTTCTGCAGCAGCTTCTGGAAGCGTTCGCGGTCCTCGGCGATGTCGATCGAATCCGGCGTGGTGCCGATGATCGGCACGCCGTTGGCCTCGAGGTCGCGCGCGAGCTTCAGCGGCGTCTGCCCGCCGTACTGAACGATCACCCCGAACGGCTTCTCCTTGTCGACGATCTCGAGCACGTCCTCGAGCGTCAGCGGCTCGAAATACAGCCGATCGCTGGTGTCGTAGTCGGTCGACACGGTTTCCGGGTTGCAGTTGACCATGATGGTCTCGAACCCGTCCTCGCGCAGCGCGAGCGCCGCGTGCACGCAGCAGTAGTCGAATTCGATGCCCTGCCCGATCCGGTTCGGCCCGCCGCCGAGCACCATCACCTTCTTCTTCGTGCTCGGATTGGCCTCGCATTCCTCCTCGTACGTCGAATACATGTAGGCGGTCGTGGTCGCGAACTCCGCCGCGCAGGTATCGACGCGCTTGTAAACCGGCCGCACGCCGAGCAGCATGCGCGCGCCGCGCACGTCGGACGGACGAGCCGCAAGCAGCTTCGCCAGCCGCCGGTCGGAGAAGCCCCTGCGCTTCAGGAAGCGCAGCTCCTCCGCCGTCAGCGAACCAAGCGACCTCCCGCGCAGCCGGCCCTCGATGCGGACCAGCTCTTCGATCTGCGCCAGGAACCAGGGATCGATCCCGGTTTCCTCGTAGACCTCCGCGATGCCCATGCCGATGCGGAATGCGTCGGCGACGAACCAGATGCGGTCAGGGCCGGGATCGCCGATCTCCTCGACGATCTCGTCGCGGTCGCCCGAGCGCTCGTCGAGGCCGTCGGCACCGACCTCGAGCCCGCGCAGCGCCTTCTGGAGGGATTCCTGAAACGTGCGACCGATCGCCATCACCTCGCCGACCGACTTCAT
>JBAIYN010000235.1:0-4421 GCA_037915775.1 Burkholderiales bacterium
ACAAGTCGTTCGGGCACGCGATGCTGGTGATGAACGAAAACCGCTTTCGGCATCTGCCGGTGATCGAAAACGGCAAGCCGATCGGCATCGTTTCGGCGCGCGACGCGCTCGATCCCGATCTGGAGGAATTCGTCGCCGAGGAGCGCCGCCGCAAGCAGTTTGCGGCGAGCCGCTAGCGGCGTAAGACCTCGTCTGCCGGGTTTCGCGTCAGTCTTCAGACCTCGCGCGTGCCACTGCAAGTCGTGCAGTCAATATCAGGTCCGCCTTTTGGGGGCGATCGGACCTCGCCGGTGTTCGCGGATAAGATGCCGGCTTTCGTTTGCAGGCTTCCGAAGCTTCGCGATGGCCGCCACCCCGATCAGCGCCGAAACCTTCCTGAGCGCGATGCCGCTGTTCCGCGAACTGTCGCCGGCGCAGCGGCAGCGCATCGCCGAGAAGACGCGGCAGCTGCGTGTCGCGCGCGGTGACGTGCTGTTCCACCGCGGCGATCCGTGCAACGGCATGTACCTGATCGTGCACGGCCAGATCAAACTGTCGTTCGTCTCCTCCGGCGGCGTCGAGAAGGTGATCGAGTTTCTCGGCGCCGGGCAGAGCTTCGGCGAAGCGGTGATGTTTCTCGACGTGCCGCACGTCGTCGCCGCGCAGGCGCTGGCCGATTCGCTGCTGCTGTGGATTCCGAAGGAAGCCGTGTACGAGCGGATCGAACAGGATCCGGCCTTCGCGCGCGGCATGCTTGCCGGGTTGGCGCGGCGGCTGCACCAGCTGGTCGCGGACGTTGAGGCATTCTCGACGCGCTCGGGGACCGAGCGGGTGATCGGGTTCCTGCTGCGCGACTGCGCCAGCATGAAGGAAGGCGAGGAAGGCGGAGCAGTCGATGTCGTGCTCCCGGTCGCCAAGGGCGTGATCGCGTCCCGGCTCAACCTGACGCAGGAGCACTTCTCGCGCATCCTGCACGACCTGACGGCGGCGCGCCTGATCGAGGTGAAGGGCCGGCATATCCACGTTCCCGATCCGAGCAAGTTGCGCGACTACGCGCCCTGATCCGGACGTGTTCTATTGCAGCGCGGACGGCTCGCCGATCAGGATCTCGAACCGATCCTCTAGGCGCGCAGTACGGTGCGCGTAGCCGTTGCGCTCCAGCACCGGATACAGCGGAAACGGTTCTCGCTCGAGGATCAGCAGGATGCACTGTCCCGGCTTCAGTTCGCAAAGCGCTTCCATCACCCGCTCGAACGGCTTCGGCGGTTCCAGCCCGCGCGCGTCGATCACGATCATTGGACGTCCTCCCTCAAGACTTGTCGGCCGCCCTCAGCCGACGCAGCCAGCGCGGCGACCAGCCCGCCTGCCAGCGCTGCATGAAGCACCGCCAGCCACAGCGGGCTGTCGAATGCGTACAAGCCCATCCCCGCCGCGCTGGCGGCACCGGCCGCCAGTGCGAATCTGCGCGCGTGTCCGCCGCCGTCCTGCGCAGCGCCGATCAGCGGCGCGGCGATCAGGATGCCGATGCCGGCCAGCGCGTGCAGCACGATCAGCGGCTGACCGGCCTGCGGGTGGCCGATGAGGTCGGCGGCGCTGCCGGCGCGGCCGATATCCCACAAGGCCGCCGCGCCCGGCAGCCACGCGTGCTCGCACGACGCTGAACAGGCCGATGCGGCCGCCAGGCGCGCGCTGATCAACGCTCCCCCGGCGGCCTGCAACGCAAGAGCGAGGCCGAGCAGGCCGAGCGGCCAGATGCGCGTCTCGCGCTCGGAACGGTGGGCGAGCAGCCACGCCAGCAGCGCGATCAGCGCCAGGCCACCGAGCACGTTGGCGAGGGTTACCGACGGCAGCGGCGACGGCGTATGGCGCCCCAGCCATGCCAATCCAGCGGTGACCGCGATCAGCAAGACCGCCGCGGTTCTTTCGCCGGGCGCAAAGCGGCGCCAGCCGACGATGGCCAGCGCAAGCGCGAGCAATCCGAACATGGTCGCCGCGACGCGATGAATTGCGCGCAGCGCCTGCGTCGTCGGTGCGGCGCGGGCGGCCTCTGCGGTGGCGGCCTGCCCGTAGCACGCGGGCCACGGCGAGCATGACAGCCCATTGGCGGACAGCCGCAGCGCGCTGCTGGCCGTGAGCACGATGAGCGCCAGCACCAGCGCAGCCCAGAGCAAGGCGCGGGTCATCGACTTTCGCGGCGGCGCGCCAGCGCGCGCAGCACGATCACGACGAACAGCAGTCCGCCGATCACCGCGATCAGGCCGCCGGCGCCCATCAGTCCCATGCCGGCCACCTCGCTCGTCGTGCGCAACACCTGCTCGGCGCCGGCGACCTTGCGTTGCACGCCGTATCCGCCGGACCACACCAGCCCGGTGATATGCAGCAGCTGCCCGCCGCCATAGATCCATGGCTGCCACGCCGCGGCACGCGACTCGGGTGCAGCAAAGCCGAGTCGCGGCAGCAGCGCGTAGACGATCCCCATCAGCGCCAGCGTGATACCGACGATCGATCCGTGGTAGTGGGCCGGAATGCGCACGTCCGAACCCTGGATCAGGAACCCGATCAGTCCGCCGGCGGCGAACAGCAGCACCGATGCGACCAGCGCCGCACGGATCGGTTTGCCGCGTGCATCGATCGGCGTCGCCCGCGAAGTCATCAGCGCAATCGCCAGCGCGGCGGCTACGGGAACGATCGCCAGCCCGCCGCCGAAGCGCATCTGCCAGGTGAACAGCCGATGGAATTCGACCGACGACACATCCCAGGCGAGGTAGACGACCGGCGTGGCGAACACCGACGCGAGCCCGATCGCGAACAGCAGCACCACCACGCGCGGCGACAGCGGCACGCGCGCACCGACGAGCGATGCCAGCCACAGCCACGCCACCAGCATGATGAGGCTCCAGCCGAACTGGATCACGTGGCCCGGGCCCCAGAACAGCAGCTCGTAATACGCCTTGACCGGAAGTTCGCGCGGCACCGCGAACGACGACCACACCAGCGCGAGCAGCGCCATCGCTGCGGCGACCGCAGCCGTGTTCAGCCCGAATCGCAGCGCGCCTTCCGGTGCCAGCGCGGTGCCGACCCTGGCCGGCACTGCCAGCGCGCGCAGCGCGGTCAGTCCGAATCCGACTCCGAAGATCACCAGTCCGGCGGTGAACACGCTGCCATCCAGAACCGGCACGTAGTTCGCCATCACCGGCGCGGCGTGTTCGACGAAGGGGGCCAGCGCCAGCACCACGCTGCCGATCAGCGCCAGCCCCCAGCCGATCCAAGCGACCGCCCCCCAGCGTTCCGTGCCCGCGATGCTCCACAGCACCCCGGCGCAGGCGGCGAACCAGACGAGCACCGAGAGATCCACGTGCACCACCAGCGCGACGCGGAAGAAGTCCACGCCGGGCAGCCAGTTCGCCACGCCCGGCGTGCGCGCGGCCACCAGCAGCACCGAGAACACCCCCGACGCGAGCAGCGCGCCCACTGCAAGCACAAGCCACGCAGTGGCAAGTTGCCGGCGCTCGCCCGCATGGACGGTCAGGCCGTAGCGCGTCGGCGCGGCGGCATGCTCGATGCCGATTGAAGGTTGGTCGAGGGTCATCGCGCGTCTCATCGGATCAGCACTCCGCCGCTTTCCGGGTTGAAGTCGATCAGCACGATCTGGCTCGGTGCCACGGTGATGCGCTGCGACTTCTCGAACGTGAAACCCTGGGTCCGCGCATCGTCGTTGACCTGCACCTTCAACTGGTGCGTGCCGGCCTGTATCGGCAGGCGCCGGTACCCGGCGGCCGCGCCGTCCTTCGCCAGTCCCGCCGGCGGGAACGAGTGGTCGATCACGACCACGCCGTCGAGTTCGACACGCACCTGCACCGGCGAGCGTTCGCGCGGGCACTCGGTCTGCGCGCGCATCTGTGGCGGCAACTTGGCGAGTTCTTCGGCCGTGCGCTTCCGGCACTCGAAGCGCGGTTTGCCCGGCGCCAGGAATGACAGCCGCAGCAAGCCTTCGCTCGGCTTCAGCAGCGAGAACGCCGGCTGCGTGGAAAAGTAACCGACGAATGCGGCAAAGGCGCCGTACAGCAGCACCTGTGCCGCATAGCGGGCGGGCTTAGACCACATCGAGGGACTCCTGCGTCTGCCGGCGCAGCGACGTCAAGGCCGCCTGCACCTGTGGCTCGTCGCCACGGCCCGCGGCGATCTGCTGCACCCGCGGTCCGCAGGCGCGCGGATGCAGGTGCGGCTCGCGCGCGCCACGCAGGCGCTCCGCGGTGAGGCGGCTGCCGAAGCGGAATTCGCAGTCGTGCTCGCCGCAGCCGGCGAACAGCACCGCGCGTGCACCGTGTCGCAGCGCGTATTCGGTGAGCGACGGTGGCACCTGTGCCAGGCAGGGCGCCGACAGTGCGATTGCATCGCCCGTCGCCAGCGACTGCAGGTCGGCGCCGTGGTCGCAGCCGAAC
>JBAIYN010000383.1:0-11684 GCA_037915775.1 Burkholderiales bacterium
TCTCGCGCGCGACCGTGCGCAAGATCCGCCAGAACCTGTTCTGGGCGTTCTTCTACAACGTGATCGGCATTCCGCTCGCCGCGTTCGGGATGCTGTCGCCGGTGATCGCGGGCGCGGCGATGGCATTCTCGTCGGTCAGTGTGGTGACCAACGCGCTGCTGCTCAAGCGCATGCGTCTGCGCTGAAGAGCGCGGACCGCGCTGCAGATTGCGCGGCAGCCCCGCGCCCTACACTTGCCGCATGTTCGGGTCGCGCGAGTTCTCCCGCTGGTGCTTCGTCGACGTCGAGACGACCGGCTCGAGCCCGGCGCGCGAGCGCGTGACCGAGGTCGGTGTGGTCAGCGTCGACGTCGACGGCGACCAGTGGCGGGTGCAGGAATGGTCATCGCTGGTCAATCCGGGCAAGCCGATCCCGTCCGAGATCCAGTGGCTCACCGGCATCACCAATGAAATGGTGCGCGACGCGCCGAATTTCGCCGATCTGGCCGAAGCTTTGTTCGACCGGCTGCACGACGCGGTCTTCGTCGCCCACAACGCGCGCTTCGATTACGGCTTCCTGAAAGCCGAGTTCGAGCGCGTCGGCGTGCCGTGGAAGGCGGCGACGCTATGCACGGTTCGGCTGTCAAGACTGCTGTATCCCGACCGCGGGCCGCACACGCTCGATGCGATCGTGTCGCGCTTCGGGCTCGACGGCGAGCAGCGCCATCGCGCGCTGGGCGATGCGCGCGTGCTTTGGCGGCTGCTGCAGCGCCTGTACGAACGCCATCCGCGCGACGAAATCGACGCGGCGATCGGGCAGCTGCTGGCGCGGCCGAGCAGTCCGCCGGCGCTGCCGCCGCATGTTCTGGACGAGATTCCGGGCGCGCCCGGCGTGTACCTGTTCTTCGGTGCCAACGCACATCCGATCTACATCGGCAAGAGCGTCGACATGCGCGCCCGCGTGGCGAATCACTTCGCCAACGACCACGCCAGCGGCGCCGACCTGCGCCTGTCGCAGGAGGTGCAGCGCGTCGAGTGGGAGGAAACCGCGGGCGAGATCGGCGCGCTGTTGCGCGAGGCCGAACTGGTGAAGACGCGCTTGCCGGCGCACAACGTCGCGCTGCGTCGCCGCCTGAACCAGGTCTTCTTCACGCTCGATGAGACCGGGCGGCCGCGCTTCGTGAAGGCAGCCGACGTGCCGCTGGATCGGCTGCACGAGCACTATGGGCCGTTCTCGTCGCGGCCCGGCGCGCGGCGCATGCTGACCGCGCTAGCGCATGAGCACGGCCTGTGCCTGAAGACGATGCGGATCGAAGGGCGTGCGCGACGCGCTGCAGCGGACGCGCCGTGCTTCAACCATCAGCTGAAGCGCTGTCTTGGCGCCTGCGTCGGCACGGAAGCGCCGCAAGCGCATGGCGCGCGCGCGGCGGCGCTGCTGGCCGAGCGGCGCTCTCCGCGCTGGCCGCATCCGGGCGCGGTAGCGATCGTCGAGCGCAACGCGGCGCGTCTTCGTGAAGACCTGCACGTGTTCGACCGCTGGTGCTGGCTCGGCAGCGTGAAGTCGCCGCAAGCGGCGCAGGAGCTCGCGCGAACGGCGCCGCGCGTTTTCGAGGCGGATGCGTACCGGATCGCACGCGAGGCGCTCGCGCGCGCCGCGCGCGGCGAACTCGGACTGCTGCCGCTCGACTGACCCGGCCCGATCGCCGCGGTCGCAGCCAGTGAGATCACGGAGCGGCTGGCCGAGTGTCCGCCGACCGCAATGCCGGTACATCGCGCAACGCCATTCCGGCGCGCACGCCGAGCGACCGTGCCTGCGCGTTTGCGCGCGACACCACGCCGTGCTCCCAGCTGTCCTTCGCTTCGCCGATGCGCGCGGTCGCGTGCGACACGGTCGCCGCGGCGACCCCGGCCTCCTCGAGCGCGGTCAGTGCCGCCACGCCCGCCTCGTCCTTGCCGATGCCCGCGTCATTGAACACGTACAGCAGCGCCGGCACGGCGAGCGCATAACGCACGACGCTGGCGCCCCCATGCGAGCCGGTCACGACGATGCAGCCGGCGTGCCGCGACTCGACTTGTGTCACCGAGTCCAGCAGCGCCAGGCGCGGCGTGCCGGCGGCGGGCATCGGACTACCGCTTCGGCGGCCTCTCGGCCGCCAGCGCGGCCTGCACCCTCGGCCTTGCGGCCACGCGGTCCATGAATCCGGCCAGTCCGGGCCATTTGGTGAGATCGACGTCGACCCACTTGCTCCACCCGAGCACCGTGAACAGATACCCGTCCGCGACCGTGAACGATTCGCCCATCAGGTACGGCTTCGGCCCAAGCGTGGCCTGAACGTAGTCGAAGCGCCGCGCGAGCAGTTCGCGCTGGCGCTTCTTCAGATCATCGGTGTTGGCGGGATCGAACAGCGGCGAAAACTGCTCGTGCAGTTCGGTGGCGATGAAGTTCAGCCACTCGAGCAGGTGATAGCGTTCCATCGTGCCGGCCGGCGGCGCCAGATGCCGTTCGGGCACCTGATCGGCAATCCACAGCAGGATCGCCGGGCCCTCGGTGAGCACCGCGCCGTCCTCGAACTGCAGGGTCGGCACACAGCCCTTCGGATTGACTTTCAGGAAGTCCTTTTCCTTGCCGTACTTCTTCGTCTTCAGGTCGACCCGTTCGAGTTCATACGTGAGCCCGGCCTCGCTCAGCGCGATGTGGGGCGACAGCGAGCTCGCGCCGGGCGAGTAATACAGCTTCATCGGAATCTCCTCGGTCGATTGACCGGAGGAGGATAGCAACTCCGGTCCAACGGGCGACGCGACCGCTCGAAGACGGACTTCGTCGGCAGCCGCGTGCGGGCGGCAGCAATCAGCGCGTGCCGGCGCGCCGCAGCGCCGCCTCCGGAATGGTCAGTTGCGAATAGCGCTCGCGCAGCTTCTTCAGTTCCGCGTCGGCTTCGTCGTCGCGTCCGGCGCGCCGCAGTTCGATGATGCGCGCCAGCCACCGCTCGGGATCTTCCGCCGTGGCGGCAGCCGATTCGGCGCCTGCCGCTGACTGCTGCTCGACATCGGTCGCCTGCGCATCGCGCGCCGGAGCGGGTGCGGCCTGCATCCGCGCGGCGGCCGCCGGGCGTGACGGCTCGCGACCATCGGCCGCCGTCGCGCCAGCCGCGGCAGTGGCTTCGCGCGCGGTCGTGTCGGCCGCCTGCTCGTGAGGAGCGGGCTTGCCGACCGGAGGCGACGGCTCGGGCGCAGGCGCATTGCGCGCGACGGCGCCCTGCCGGTCGCGCCGCGCAGGCACCTGGACCACGGCCGATGCCGGGGGCGGCTCCACGGGCCGGATTTCCGTGGCCGGCTGGCCTGTCGGTCCGGGTTCAGCGCCCTGTCCGGACACCTTGGACGGTGCTCGATCCGCAGTCACGCCCGCCGGCATCTGCTGCTCGGTGCGCTGTGCGACGATCACCGCGATCGAGCTGACCAGGATCGTGGCTGCCGCCGCGAGCGGAAAGCGCCAGCGACGACGAGGCGCGCTGCCGGCCGCGTGCGGCCGCGACTCGACCGCGCGCGCGGCCGCGGCAAGGATCGCGGCGCGCGCTGCTTCGCTCGGACGCTCGTCGAGCGCAGCGTGTGCCGCGCGATAGGCGCGTGCGATCGCGCGCGGATCCGGATCGGGTCGGCCCGTCATCGCCAGTCCTCCAGCGCCAGACGCATTTTCGCCAGCGCGTAGCGCAGCCGGCTCTTGGCAGTCTCCATGCCTACGCCCGTCAGTTGCGCGATCTCGTCCAGCGTCAGTTCCCCTTCCAGATGCAGCAGCAGAACCTCGCGCTGCGCGTCCGGCAGTGCTTCGACCGCGGAGACGAAGGCCAGTGCCTGCGCGCGGGACGTCGCCCGCACCTCCGGCTCCCCGGTGCGCGCGCCGGCGACGCGCTCGACCAGGGTCTCGCCTGCGTCATCGGCTTGCGGATCGTTCGCGGCATCGAGGCTGACGTCGTTGCGCTGCGCGCGCCAATGGTCGATCAGCCGCGTACGCGCGATGCCGTACAGCCACGTCGTGAAGCGCGCGCGCGGCTCGTAGCTCGTTGCGTTGCGAATCACCGCCAGCCAGACCTCCTGCAGCAGGTCCTCCGCATGCGCTGCGTCACCACCCATTGAACGCAGCAGAAAGCGATACACCGGACGCTCGTGCCGATCGAACAGCCGCGCGAACGCGGCCGCGTCGCCGGCGCCGTAGGCGAGCATCAACTGCTCGTCGCTGCGAACGTCTGGCTGCGGGGCGTCGCGCATGCGCCCGATTATCGGCGCCGCGACCAGTCGACCGACGGCCGTCACCGCGGCGGATCGGAGACGAAGCCCAGGTTGCCCGGAAACGGGTTCGGCACCGGCACGCGCGGCACTGGGATCACGCCGAGCGCGATCAGGTTGTCGCGGCTGTCATAGTGGATCGTGATGACCTCGTCGGGCGTCGGGCGTGCGCGCTCGAAGGAGGTCGTGGACACCGGCGAGCTTTCACTGCGGCCGTGACCGGTGCCGAGCGGGGCGTTGTCGCGCCGGCGTTCGATCGCATCGGCAGCCGCACCCGCCTGGGGCGCGGCGGCGGGTGCAGGGCGGTTGCCGCCCGCTGCGGCGCGGCTCTCGCCGGACTCCCGGCGCTGCAATTCGGCCGCCGGGGGAATCGGCCGCGCTTCGCGGAACAGTGCCACGCCGATCACACCGACGTTTTCCGGGCGGCCCGTCCGCGCCGCGTAGGAATTGGGCAACGCCGTGAATTCGAAGGCGGCCACGCGCTCCTGGCTCTTGCGCCAGCCGAGGATTTCCCAACGCTGCCAGGGATCAAACACGTAGCCGTTCTGGTCCCAGCCCGCCGTCTCGCCGGACACCACGTTGACGCCGTCGACAGAAATCACCGCCAGCAAACGGCCGCCGGTGCGGTTGCGGACCGCAATCGCGTACCGATTGCCCGGGGTGCCGGCCACGTAGCGGCGCCCGCCATGGTGGTAGACGGCGAGCGTCTCGCCCGTTACGCGATCGATCACCTGGACATCAGCCAGATTGCCGACCGCATTTGCGTCTACCGCAGATGTGGCACATCCGGCCAGTGCCGCGACAATCGCAATTGCAGCGAAGTTCCGGCGCAGCATTTCCGACCTCCTGCATCCCCATTGATGTCCCTTTCAACGAGCACGCGCTTCAAACCGGGTTAACCGGCCCGACGGCAATGGCCTCCGATCAACGCGCACTGGTTCTTTTTTCCGGCGGACTCGATTCGACCGTCTGCCTGGCCTGGGCGCTGGCGCGCTACGAGCAGGTCGAGACGGTCGGCTTCGACTACGGCCAGCCGCACCCGATCGAGCTGGAGGTTCGGCCGAAGGTGCTGGGCGCGCTGCGCAGCGCATTCCCCGAATGGCGCGAACGGCTGGGCCCGGACCACGTGATCAAGATGGCGGCCCTGGCGCAGATCGCGACCACGGCCTTGACCAGCGATGCGCAGCGCCGACTTGCCGAAAAGAGCCTGCCGTCGACATTTGTCCCGGGCCGCAATCTGCTGTTCCTGACCTACGCCGCGGCAATTGCGTACCGGCGCGATCTGCAGATCCTCGTCGGCGGCATGAGCGAGACCGACTACTCCGACTATCCGGACAGCCGCGACAAGGTGCTGCAGAGCCTGCAGCGAACGCTGTCGCTCGGGATGGATCAGCGCTTCACGATCGAGACGCCGCTGATGCGGCTCGACAAGGCGCAGACCTGGCAGCTGGCCGCAGACCTCGGCGGCGAAAGGCTGATCGAACTGCTCCGCGCCGAGACGCACAGCTGCTACATGGGTGTGCGCGACAAGCTGCACGCGTGGGGCCGGGGTTGCGGCATCTGCCCGGCCTGCGCGCTGCGTGCCGCCGGTTGGGACAGCTGGCAGGCCATGCGCAACGCACAAGCGCAAGCAACTCCGTGAGCGGCCTGCCCCGCCTGTCCGATCGCCATCGCTCGATCCGCCAGCACAAGCCCGAGCCACTCGATCGCAGGGTCGGCTTCGCCATGTGCACGAACGCCACCTCGTCGGTCAACCTGGCTGCAGCGTCGCTGGTGCTGACACACGACGCAGATACGGCCAGACTGCGCGAACCTATCCGGGACAAGCGTTTGCTGCACTGATGCGTTTCGAGCACCTTGTCCAGATCAACGACCCGTTGATGCCGCTGCTGGTTCACCTGACGCGCGCGCAGCTGTGGCGCGGCCTGGTGCTGCGCGCGGAGCAGCCGATGCAGTTCGTGCTCGGTCTCGCCGGTTGCCAGATTCATTCGCGCAGTGGAAACGAAGCGGGGACGACGCTGGCGCGCACGCTCGACTTCGGCAGCTTCGCCGTGCACGACCACGTGGTGCTGACGCCGCTCGAGCGCTCGCAGACCCGCACCGATGCCGGCCCGACCTGGCCGCGCAGCCGGCTGACGATCACGATCGAGGAGCCGCAGCCGGAGCAGTTGTTCCTGCGCTTCCTCTATGAATTCGAAGGGCCAGACGAGATGGGAGAGATGGCCGCCGAGACCGACGAGCTGCGGCGCCAGGCGTACCGCAGCGCCGACCTCGACACCGTGGCCCGGATCCGCGCGCTGGCGGAATCGAACCAGCTCGGCTGATCCGCGCCGGCACGGCCGGCACGCAAACGGGGGCGCGCGTCAATCACCCTATGGAGTATGAGGACATCTTCCGGCAAGCGTATCGCGGCCGGACACGGGCACGCTGACAATGGGCGCAGGCTGGACTGTTGCGCCCGCGCCAACGCGCGGCACAAGAAGGCCGAAGGCGCTGCGCGGACATAGCGCAGTTGACCGCTCTCAGCCATCGGAGCAGGAGGACGCCTATGGTTGATTCCGTGAGCCACTGACCACTCCCGAGGGGAATACGACCATGAATGCAAGAAGACTGAAGCTCGCCGCCGCCGTCGCGGCACTGTTCGTGCCTGCGCTGGCCAGCGCCACGAATGGCTATATCCCGCACGGCTATGGGATGAAGGCAATCGGCATGGGCGGCGCGAGCATCGCGTATCCGCAGGACGCGCTCGCCGGCGCCAATAACCCGGCCGGCATGGCGATGATCGGCAACCGGATCGATTTCGGACTGACCTGGTTCCGCCCCACACGCGAATCCGAGATCGTCGGCAATGCAATGGGCCCTGCCGTGAATGGGACCTACGACGGCAACGGCGAGAGCGATTTCTTAATTCCGGAGTTCGGCTACAACCGGATGCTCAACTCGAACCTGTCGCTGGGCGTATCGGTGTTCGGCAATGGCGGCATGAACACGTCCTACACGAAGCCGGTCCCGCTGTTCGGCTCGAGCAATCCTGGCGTCGACCTGATGCAGTTGTTCATCACGCCCACGATCGGCTACAAGATCACGCCGGATCACGCGGTCGGTCTCGGGGTCAACCTTGCGTATCAGCGCTTCAAGGCGCACGGGCTGGAAAACTTCACCGCGCCCAGCGGACCGCAACAGTTTTCGGCCTTCCCGGGCAACGTGACCAACCAGGGTTATGACGACTCGTACGGTATCGGCGTGCGCGTGGGTTACCTGGGCCAGCTGACGCCGCAGTTCTCGCTGGGTCTGACGTACCAGACGAAGACCAGCATGAACAAGCTCGACAAGTACAAGGGGCTCTTTGCCGAAGAGGGCGGCTTCGACATCCAGGCGACCTACGGCATCGGCGTCCTGTTCAAGGCCACGCAGAATGTCAACGTTGCGCTCGACGTGACCAGGATCGAGTACTCGGGCATCAAGTCGATTAACAACCCGCTGCTGCCGAACCTGTTCCAGGCACCGCTTGGTACCCCTGGCGGCGCAGGGTTCGCGTGGAAGGACATCACCGTCGTCAAGCTCGGCGTCGACTGGGCGATGCGGCCGGATCTGACGCTGCGCGCCGGGTACAACCACGGCGACCAGCCGATCCCGGCCACCGACACGTTCTTCAACATCCTCGCCCCGGGCGTGATGAAGGATCACTACACGCTGGGCGCCACCTGGACGTTGGCGAGCAAGTCCGAACTGACGCTTGCCGCGATGTATGCGCCGACGGTGAAGGTCACCGGATCGAATGCGATTCCGGCTCCCTTCGGCGGCGGCAACGTGAACCTGAAGATGCGCGAGATGCAGTTCGGCGTCGCGTACGGCTGGAAGTTCTGATCAAGCAATCAGTAAGAAAGCAAACGGGCCGCGAATGCGGCCCGTTTGCTTTGAAGGCAGCTCGGCTCAGCAGCCGCCCTTCTTCGCCTTCTTCTCGGCCTTCAGGACCTGATCGCAGCCTTTGATCTTGGGGTCCTTCTTGCACTGTTCCATCGTCGGCTTCGCGTCGGCCTTTTTCTCTTCGGCAAACGCGGGCGCGGCGGCGAACGCGGCGGTCGCAAGAACAATCAACAAGCGCTTCATCGAATAACTCCGTCAGTGGGTGCTTGGTTTCAAGCGTGGTTGCAGGAAATCAGGTCACCCGCGTGCCGGGGCCCTGAAACGTCACGCGCCTGCGGCCGGCGCGAGGCGCGTACTTTGCGTAAGCGCACGAACCCGGTCAAGGGTTGACCGGGCTCTTATTCGATCTGGATCAATCCGCGCCGCTATTGCGGACGCAGGTAGCTGAACTTGCGTTCCGACCACTCTGCGCCGACGAAGGCCAGCAGCGCCACGACCACCAGCGCAAGCACGACGGCGCCGTACGGCACGCCGAACGCCTGCGGCAGCGTCACTTCACCGATGCTGTTGGCGTTGGCCCACACCTCGAGGCCCGGCAGCGCGACCGCATAGATCGCCAGGCCGGCCGCGAATCCCAGCATGAAGGTCACGCCGTCCCCGCTGCCCGTGGCGGCGGCCGTCACCGAGGTGCCCGGGCAGTAGCCGCCGATGATGAATCCGGCGCCGAGCAGCAGGCCCCCGATCAACTGCGCGGCGAGGCTGGTCGGAGTCAGGTAGACGTAGCTCAGGTCGAGCCAGCCGATCGCGGAGAACAGCCACAGCCCGACCGCGGCCGTGACGATCGCGGTGAACATCACCTTCAGCACCGTCATGTCGTACAGGTAGAACTGCGCGCACAGGCGGCAGGAACTGCCGAATCCCGCGCGCTCGAGGAACCAGCCGAACCCGAAGCCGAGCACGAGAGCGGCGATCAGCCCCTGCGCGTCGCTGATCAGCTCGAAGCCGTAGAGAGGCAGTGTCATCGCCATTCCTTCCGCACGAAATACGCCAGCACGTAGGCGCCGGCAAAGACCGCGAGCATGAAGATCCAGCTCCCGGCGTTCAGTTGCGCGCCGCCCGTCAGCGCCTGTCCGCTGGTGCAGCCCTTCGCGAGCTTGGCGCCGATCGCCGCGACCGCGCCGCCGAAGAACGCCAGCGCAAGCCGCGACTGCACCGTCAGGTGCGGACCGCGCTCGATACGGAAGCGCACACGGCGCGCCAGCAGTCCGGAAACCAGCGCGCCCGCGAAGGCGCCGACGATCAGGTACAAGGTCCAGTTGGTCGCGGGCGGATCGGCGAAATAGTTCTTCAGCGCAGGATTGGCAGCAGTCCAGTCCGGCGCGATGCCGCCGGCGATCGCCGCGACGATCGAACCGAACGCCGCGGTGGCACCGAGCCCGCGCCCCATGATCAGGAACGCGAGCAGAAGGACGATCCCGATGCCGAATCCCGCCAGGTACGGGTTCATCACCCGCGACGCGGACGTCGAATCCGGCGCGTATTGCCGGGAGGGGACAGGAGCAGTTGCGGTCATAGGAACTCCTTCGGTTTCTGGTTCGGCCCGATGCGAGGCGCGTCGCTCACGCATCCCGTCGCGCCGGGCCGCCCCGGCTCTGGTCAGACCTTCGGCGTCAGCTTGAACGACCCGTTCTTGGCGATCTCGATGTCGGCGTTCAGGAACCCCGCCTTGTAGCCGGCCTCCTTCAGCTTGTGGTACGCCATCTCGGCACGAACACCGGTCGAGCAATGCGCAATGATGCGCTTGTCCTTCGGCAGCTCCTTGATGCGCGCCTGCAGTTCCTCTTCCGGGATCAGCACCGCGCCCTTGATCATGCCGGCGTTGGCTTCGTCCTGATTGCGCACGTCGAGGATCAGCACGTCGGCAGGCGTATTGCGCGCCAGCTTGCCGAATTCCTCTGCCGAAATCGATCCCGGTCGCGGCTTCGGAACATACGCGACCCTGGTCGCGGCCGGCACGCCCGATTCGATCGTGTATCCCGCCGCCTGCCACGCGAGCAGCCCGCCCGCAATCACCTGCACGTTGGTCTGTCCCGCCTTCACCAATGCGCGCGCGGCCGCGATCGCGTCGGGACCGCCACGGCCGTCATAGACGACGATCGGCGCCTGCAGTTTCGGATCCGGCAGGCTCTTCGCGCGCGACTTCACCACGGCCGCGGGCATGTCGACCGCGCCCTTGATGTGGCCGCTCTTCGCTTCCTCCGCCGACCGCACGTCGAGAATCACCGCCGGGATGTCCTTGTCGACGTAGGCCTCCTTCACGAACTCAGGCCGTGTGGAAAGGTAGTCCTTCTTCTGCCACTCCGGCACGCCCTCGTGATAGACCTTGGTGTTCGTGTAACCGAGTGCGCGCGCCTTGCGTTGCGACATCGGGCTCATCTGGCAGGTCACGCCCTGGCAGAAGAACACCACGAGCGCGTTCTTGTCGGCCGGCAGGCGACTGGCGAACTTGTCGAATGCCGGATACGGCACGTTGATCGCGCCGGGGATCGTTCCCTGCTGGAAGCGCGGCAGCGGCCGCGAGTCGACCAGTGCAAAGTTGCCGGCGCCCTGACCGACCAGCTTCTGCACGAACGCGTAGTCGACCAGATCCTCCTTCGCGACCTTGACCGGACCCTTGAGGCGGACTTCGGTCGCCCACTTCTGCCCGTCCTTGTCGACGTAGACGATGCGCGTCTCATGACCGCTGCGCACGTCGTAAAGGTGCTCCGGCTTCTTTTCGGTGCCGGCGTCGATCACCTTCACCGTCTTCGGATCGAACCGGACGATCTCCTTCGCCGCATCGATGCCGAGCTGGATCGACTGCGACTTGAATGCGACGTTGTCGAAATAGCCCCCGAGCACGCCCGCCTCGGGCTTGTGGCAGTTGTTGCACACCGCGGGCTGGCTCGGTTTGCCGGCCGGCGCGGGCGCCTGCGCGGACGCAGCGCCGGCGATCGCAATTGCCGCCGCAGCGATCAGTGTCGTTCTCATCTTCTTTCCTTCCATCATCGTTGCAGACAAATCCTTCAGCGCGCGGCTGCGTGCACGATCTGGCTCATCTGGCCGGCGTTGACCATCAGCCAGCGCAGCGTGTAGCCGCCGACGAGCACGAGCACCGCGGGCGCAATCGTGTGCGGGATGCGGCGGCCCAGCTCGAGCCCCTGCAGAAGCAGCGGCACGACGATGCCGAGCACGATCAGCACCCCCCAGAAGGCGAACGCGAACTTGCCGCTCATCAGCAGCTCGAACGCGGCGGCATGCGACGCGCTCGCGGTCACCAGGCCGATCAAGAGCAGGCCGAGTATCGCGAGTTCGGCCGCGAGAAAGCCGATGTCGGCGCGGATCAGCCCATCGGCCGTGCGCTTGTCGGGCGCGCTCGCACCGAGCGGCTGAATCAGCGCGCCGATGTCGTGGGGCTCCTGGGTGCTGATCATCGTCTACCCGCTGCTGCTCGCTTCCGCGCTGATCCGGCTGCCCGAGGCGTGGCCCTGGCTCGCACGCAGGCTGCCCGTGGTGCGG
>JBAIYN010000599.1:0-1571 GCA_037915775.1 Burkholderiales bacterium
ATCTCGGGCAAGGCAGGCAGATCACGCCGCGCGTGCACGAGGATCTCGGCACCGCCGTGTAGACGAAGCAGCGCGCGCAGTCCGCGCCGCGCGGTGGCCGACAGTCCGTCGCTCGCCGCATCGAGGGCGGCGCCATCCTTGCTGCTGAGCGCGATCACGATGTCGTCGGTCCGCGCCGCCGCGGCCGGGTCGGCGGCCAGAAGCGCCCGCAGAACCCCGGTGTGCCCAAGATCAAAGCGCGCACCGGATGCCCCGATTGCCGCCAAAGCCTGGGCCGCCAGCCGCAAGACCTCGGCATCCGCGGACAGGCCCGCGTGGCCGTATAGTTCGGCGCCCACCTGGAACGGCTCCCGCGGCGCCAGCGGATGCAGGGGCCGGGCGTGAAGCACATGCGACGCGTAGCAAAGCCGGACCACGCCGGACCGATTCAGGATGTGGGCATCGATCCGCGCCACCTGCGGCGTCGTATCCGCGCGCAGGCCCATCATGCGTCCCGACATCTGGTCGACCAGCTTGAAAGTGCGCAGGTCGAGATCGGCGCCTGCGCCGGTCAGCAACGAGTCCACGTACTCGATCAGCGGCGGAATCACCAGTTCGTAACCGCAGCGTGCGAACAGATCGAGCAGGGTTCGCCGCATCAGTTCGAGACGGCGCGCCTCCTGCGGCAGCACATCGGAAATCCCTTCAGGCAGAAGCCAGCGCGCCATCACCTTCTCGCCGCACAACGATCGCTTCCGACAGCCGTCCGTCGCATGGCTCAGCCGATCAACCAGTAAAGGCCCAGCCCGACGACGATCGACACCAGCCCGAAGAACCGGATCTGCCCGTCCTTCAGTTCCATCACGCGCCGGAAGGTGTCGCGCCAGACCGAGGGCGCGAGCAGCGGCAGAAGCCCTTCGATCACCAGCATCAGCGCCAGCGCGAGGCCGAAGGTCGTCAGCATCAGCGTGTGGAGCGGCCCGTGCCGGGGTTCTTCAGGTACTTGAAGAAATCCGACGACGGATCGATCACCATCACATCGTTGCGATTTCGGAAGGTCGAACGATAGGCCTCGAGGCTCCGGTAGAAGGCGAAGAATTCCGGATTCTGTCCGAATGCCTGTGCGTAGATCGCACTGGCCTTGCCATCGCCCTCGCCCTTGATGCGTTGCGCCTCGCGATACGCTTCCGCCAGCAGCACTTCGCGCTGGCGGTCCGCGTCGGCACGCACCTTTTCACTCTCTGCCGCGCCAATCGAGCGTTGCTCGTTGGCGACGCGCTTGCGCTCCGCTTCCATGCGGCGGAAGACCGATTCGCTGATTTCCGGCACGAAGTCGATGCGCTTCAGCCGCACGTCGACGATCTCCACGCCCACGTCCTTGACCCGATCCTGCACCGCCGCGCGGATCTCATCCATCGCCTTGTCGCGCTCCACTGACGTCACGTCATTCACGGTGCGCTTGTTGATCGCCTGGTTCATCGCATCGCGCACCAGGGTGGAGATGCGTTCCTGGGCGGCGCGCTCGCTGCCGCCGAAGCTGACCCAGTAGCGGCGCGCGTCCGCGATACGCCACTTGACGAACGAATCGACCA
>JBAIYN010000614.1:0-19815 GCA_037915775.1 Burkholderiales bacterium
CATCTACTTCAAGTACTGCTCGACCTTCGATTCGACGCCGGCCGGCAACATCGGTCCGGTCACCGACGCGCTCGCCGACGCGCTTGCAGCGCCGATCGTGCCGGCGACTCCCGCGTACCCGCGCAACCAGCGCACCGTGTACCTCGGTCATCTGTTCGTCGGTGACGTGCTGCTTTCCGAGTCGAGCATGCGCAATCATCCGCTGACGCCGATGACCGACGCGAATCTGGTCCGGGTGCTGCAGGCGCAGACCGCGCACAAGGCCGGGCTCGTGCCCTATGAGGCCGTCGACGCGGGCGCAGAAGCGATCGCGGCCCGGCTGGGCGCGCTGCGAGCGCAAGGCGTCCGGCATGCGGTGCTGGATGCAACGAGCGATGCGCACCTGCGCATGGCCGCGCTGGCGGCACTCGATCTCCCGCTGACCACCGGCGGCGCGGGACTCGGCATGGGACTCGCGGCGGCATTGCGCGACAGGGCGCGCGGAGGCGAGGTGCCGGCGCGCGCGGTGCGGGGCCCGGCGGTGATCCTGTCCGGCAGCTGCTCGCAGGCGACGCTCGGGCAGGTCGCCGCCGTTGCCGATCGCCTGCCGCTGAAGCGGATCGCACCCGAAGCGCTTGCCGCGGGTCCGGACGAACTCGCCGGCGCGATCGGCTGGGCGCGCGCGCACCTCGGGGAACGCCCCGTTCTGATCAGTGCATCGGCGCCGCCCGACCAGCTTGCGCGCACCCAGGCGGATCTCGGGCGCGAACGCGCAGCGACGCTAGTCGAGGATGCCTTCCGTCTTATCGCGCGCGAACTCGCTGCAGCGGGTGTGCGGCGCTTCGTGGTGGCCGGCGGCGAGACTTCGGGCGCGGTGGTCGAATCGCTCGCCGGGGTGCTTGGATTCCAGGCACTCGCGGTGGGCACCGAGATCGCGCCCGGCGTGCCGTGGATGACGTCGCTGGATGGCGAAGCGGTCGCGCTGGCGCTGAAGTCCGGCAATTTCGGCGGCGCGGATTTCTTCACCCGCGCGTTCGAGGTCGCGCGATGACCGAAGCGCTACTGCGCGAGCAGATCGTGCGCGTCGCGCGCTCGATGTACGAGCGCGGGCTCACGCACGGTTCGACCGGCAACATCAGCGTGCGGCTGGAGGACGGCTGGCTGATGACGCCGACAGGATCGAGCTTCGGCGATCTCGATGCGGCGCGTTTGTCGAAGCTTGGACCCGACGGCCGCCTGCTGGCAGGAGATGCGCCGACCAAGGAGGCCTTCCTGCATCGCGCGATGTACGAGCAGCGGCCTGGCAGCGGTGCGGTCGTGCATCTGCACGCGACGCACTCGGTCGCAGTGTCGGTGCTCGAGGGTTTGGGTGCGGAGGACGTGCTGCCGCCGCTGACCGCTTATTACGTGATGCGCGTCGGTCGGCTGCCGCTGGTGCCGTACTTCGCGCCGGGCGATATGCAGCTCGCGCAGGCGGTGCGCGAGCAGGCCGGCAGACACCACGCGCTGCTGCTGGCCAACCATGGACCGGTGGTCGCGGGTTCGACGCTGGCGGCAGCGGCGGACGCGATCGAGGAGATCGAAGCGACGGCGAAGCTGTATCTGCTGCTGCGGCGCGAACGTGTGCGCGCGCTGACCACGGAGCAGGTAGCAGAACTGCGTACGCGGTATCCGGCGCAATGAACACGGCGCGACTCGGCAACACGGACTAGCCCGCTTCGCGGTCAGCCTTTTGGCCGTCCACCGTCCCACGCTGCGCCCGTTAGTCTTTGCATACGCAACGTGCAAGGACGACGTCATGAGAAAACTCGTTATCGCGGCGGTCGCCGCGGCCGCGATCGCGCCCGCAGTGCATGCGACCGATATCGGCGTGTCGATCGGCATCAGTCAGCCCGGCGTGTACGGCAGCATCGACATCGGCCGCTTCCCGCAGCCGGCGGTTGTGGTGCCGCAGCCGGTCATCATCGCGCCGCCGCCGGTGGCAGTCGTGCAGCCGCAGCCGGTGTACCTGTGGGTGCCGCCGGGCCATCGCAAGCACTGGGCCAAGCATTGCCGTGAGTACAACGCCTGCGGCGTGCCGGTGTATTTCGTCCGCGATGACTGGTACGAACAGCATGTGCGCTATGCGGAAGCGCGACCGGGTCGCGGCGACGACGATCGCGGTCCCGGCAAGGGTCACGGCCGGGGTCACGGCAAGGGCAGGGACTGACGCCGCGCCTCGGCACGGTAGTTGTCAGATCTTCTGCGCGCGCCCTGCCCAGAACGGCGCGCGCATCTCGCGCTTCAAGGTCTTGCCAGCCGCGCTGCGCGGAAATTCACGCATGATCAGCACGCGGTTGACGCACTGGTAGCGCGCGCCGACGCGCGCGTTGATCCACTCACGCAAGTCTTCCTCGGTGACCTTGCCGTGCTCGTGCAGGATCACCGCCGCCACCGGCGTTTCGCCCCACTTGTCGTCCGGGATGCCGAACACCGCAACCTCGCGCACCGCGGGGTGACGCGCGATCACTTCCTCGACGTCCTTCGGATACACCTTCACGCCGCCGGAGTCGATCATGTCCTTCATGCGGTCGACCAGATGAAGGTATCCGTCTTCGTCGACGAAACCCATGTCGCCCGTGTGCAACCAGCCTTCGCGGACCGCCTGCGCGGTCAGATCGGGTCGCTTGTAGTAGCCGGTCATCAGATACGGTCCGCGCCCGGCGATCTCGCCGATCTCGTTCGGTTCGGCGTCCGACCCATCTTCGCGCACGATCCGCATCTCGTTGAATGCGGCCGGAACGCCGACCGAGCCGCTCTTGCGAACCGAATCGGTCACGTCGAGGATGGTGATGAAACCCTCGGTCAGTCCGTATAGCTCGTAGAACCTCCCCGGCAGCAGGCGGTTCAGCCTGTCCTTCTGCTCCTGGTGCAGCGGCGCGCCGAGCGACAGGATCATCTGCAGTGACGCGAGCCGGTCGGGCGCGAAGTTTGGTGCGTCGAGCAGAGCGACGATCTGCGCCGGTACCATCATCGTGTGCGTGACCTTGTGGCGCGCGATCAGCTCGACCATCTCGACCGCGTCGAACTGGCGCGCCAGCACGTAATGCGCGCCGAGGTAGAAGCAGGGCATCAGCGTGACGTATGCACCGTTGAACACGATCGCGCCGGTATGCAGCACGACCGATTCCGGCGTCATTCGCCACGCCGATGCCAGCAGCGTGCAGTACATCGCGCGCACCCGGTGCGGGTGCATGATTCCCTTCGGCAGCCCGGTGGTGCCGCTCGTGTACATGATGTTGAACAGGTCGTCCGGGGTGACACGTGCCGCCGGCGTCGCGTCGGAAGCCGCGTCGCGCAGCGGCGCAAGTTCCAGGCAGCCGGGCGCCTGCCCGTCCACCAGCAGGATCCGGTCACGCAGCGGCGGCGGCAGGTCGGCGCGGATGCTTTCGACGACCGGCAGCATGGACACCTGCGTGACCAGCGCGGCGGGGCCAGCGTCCCGCAGCAGCGACAGCAGGCCCGTCCCCATCAGGAGCGGCGACAGCGGCACGTTGGCGGCTCCGAGCGACGGCACCGCCCACAGGATCTCGACCAGCTCGCGGCAGTTGCCAAGGACAGTGGCAACCTTGTCGCCGTGGCCGATGCCGAGCGCGGCCAGCGCGTGCGCGGTTCGGTTCACCCGTGCGGCGAACTGCGCGTAGCCGTGCGTCACCCCCTCGAACGTCAACGCAGGATAGCCGCCGCGAAACCGTGCATGCCGGTTGACCAGCGTCGCGAGCTGCAGCATCCTGCCCTCCGGGGGTTTGCAGACAGACGCGAGTCTGCTGCGTTCCGCCGAAAGCGCAAGGGGAGTGGGCGGTTTGCGCTCGGTCAAGCGATCCGGCGCACGGCCGCCGTACCGTCGGGCATCGGAATCCGGGAGTGCGTCATGGCTGCCGTCGCGAACACGTTCAAACACACCGACATTCTGGTCGGCTTCAAGCCGATCGACGACCTGCATCGCGAGTTCCAGGCCATCCTCGACGCGCTGAACGACCCGGCCGAGGCGGAGTACGGCGAGGACCTGCTGGCGCTGCACGAGCACCTGCTGCGTCACTGCGCGACCGAAGAGCAGTTCATGCTGCAGGAGAACTATCCCCACTACGAGCGCCACAAGCGGGCGCACGAGCACCTGCTCGAATCCGTGGCGGAAGCGCGCCGCCGCTTCGATGCCAACGACATCGATGGCGTGCATCGCTTCTCCACCGGGCTGATCAGCTGGTTCGCGATTCACGCGCAGACCGAGGACGCCGAACTGGCGGGCTTCCTCAAGGGCGTCGCGTAGTCGATGGTGCAGGCGGCGCCGCGCGTCGGCGCGGTGGGCTGGCCCGAGATCGACGCGCTGCACGTCGAATTCGAGCAATGCGTCGATGAACTGCGCGCCGCGTCAGACGCGCTGCTTGGCGAAGCGATGGATGCGCTGGAGGCGCACCTGCAGCGCCACTTCGACGCCGAAGAACGCCTGATGCAGCAGTGTTCTTTTCCCGTGCTCGGCTGCCACAAGCGCGAGCACGACATGGTGGTCGACGTGCTGCGCCAGGTGCGGCAGCGTCATGCGCAGGGCGACGTCGCTGTCGTGCGGCGGCTGATCGACGAACTGCCGCAGTGGTTCGAGGTGCACGCGGGCACGCACGACACCGCGCTCGCGGACTTCCTGAAGGCGGCGCGCGCCGGCGCGGCTGCGTCCGCCTGACGCTTCGCGAAGACGATCAGCCGCGCGGCGGGTCGTGCAGCCGGCCGGCGTAGATGCCGGGCGTCGATCCCTCGATCGGCACGGCGCCGACCGTCTTCGCATAGAACCCGGCCGGGCCGACGCCGCCGATGATCGAGTACGCGTAGCCCTGCGCGCGCTGCGCGTGCAGCGCGGCCAGCAGCAGCGCGCGCCCGATGCCGCGCCCGCGCTCGGCCTCCAGCACCGCGGTCGGACCGAAGAAATTGCGGCAGATGCCGTCATAGCAGGCGAAGCCGAGCAGGGCCCGTCCGCGCAGCGCAAGGAAGCAGGCGACCGGCAGCCGCGCGAACGTGGCCTCCACCTCGGGCGCCCATGCCGCGAAGTAAGTCTGCATCCAGGTCATCACTAACGGCTTCTCGGGCAGAAGCGCGCGCCTGACCTGCACGCCGTCTACCGCCAGTGCTTCGAGCGCCGCGTCGAGCGGGGGCAGCTCGTACAGCCTGACCAGCATGTCGGCCATGGCCGATTACTGCGACTGCACCGCGTCGACTTCCTCGGTCGCGAAATCAGCCGGCATCACGATCTCGAGCAGTTCGACGTCGTCGCTGTGGCCGACCTCGCGATGCCGGATCGAAGGCGGCTGGTGCACGCTCGATCCCGCTTCCAGCCGCACGATGCCCTGGCCCTCGTATTCGAACTCGATCCAGCCGCGCAACACGTAGACGAACTGGAACGTGGTCCGGTGCAGATGCGGCCTGCCCTCGAACGGCGCGCCCGGCACCGCGCGTATCACGTGCGCGACGACCTGGCCGTCGGTCGCCGCGCGGATGCCGAGATCGCGATACGCGAAGAACGGCCGCAGGCCGTCGGTCGTGAACGTAGCGTCGCGCAGATGGCTGACCGCGAACTGCGCGGGCCCGTTGGCGCCGCCCGCCGTGGCAGATGCCGGCGCGAGCCGGCGATGTTCCGCGAGGAACGCTGCTCCGCGCGGAGTTACCGCGACGAACGTGCCGACGCCGTCCCGATGCTGGCGATCGACGAAGCCGCGCTCGTTGGCTTCCTCCCACACGGGCAGCCGTGGACACGACGTGCGCCACGCGTCGATGACCTCCGGATACGGCCTTGGCCGCGGTCCGATCCACTCGAGGAGATCCAGGACCAGTGCATCCACTGTGCTCGACATCGCGCCTCCGTTCTCGATGAGTGCAGGAACGACGAGGCGCGAGCTTACGCGGTCGGATCGAGCTTCACATAGAGGCGCTTGTTGATGCGGCCCTTGTTTTCGGTACGGACGATCGAAAAGCGCCCAACCTCGCGCGTCGAGTGCACGTGCGTGCCGCCACAGGCCTGCGCATCGAAGCCGTCGATCTCGACCACGCGCACGCGACCGTCGACTACCGGCGGTCGCACGTCGAGCGTGCGCAGCAGGTCGCCGCGCTGCGCGAACTTCCGCGCGGGCAGGTCGTAGGCCCGAATCGCATGCCCGGCCTGCAGCACCGCGTTGACCCTGGCTTCGAATTCGCGGCACAGCTCGGGCGACAGCCGCTCGAGCTTGAAATCGATGCGTGCGTAGTCGGCGGCGATCTGCGCGCCGGTGATCCAGCCGCCGTAGTCGCGCAGTGCAATCGTGTTCAGCACGTGCAGCACCGTGTGGTAGCGCGACAGCGCATGGCGCCGCTCCGCGTTCACCGCCAGTTCCACGTGCTGGCCGACCAGTTCCGGCGGCAAGGTGTCCTTGGCGACGTGCCAGATCACCCCGTTCTTATCCGCATGTGCGGAAGCAATGTCAATCATCGATCCGTCCCGCAAGCGGGCCGTGCCTTCGTCCGCCGGCTGCCCGCCGCCGCCCGGGTAGAAGCAAGTGCGGTCGCACGCGAACGCGTCGTCGCGCATCGCGACGACCGCAGCCTCGACACTCAGCCGGTCATCGCCCTGCAGGTAGGCGCGCTCGGTCGGCGCCACGTCGGTTACGCAGTCCGCCGCTGACCCATCTCGCGCCGGATCCAGTCGTGCAGGTGGATCATGCCGTCCTCGTGCGGCGTGTGATACGGGCCGACGTCGTCCTCGCCGGCGACCCACAGCGCGCGGCGGCCGTTGTGCAGGCGCGTGCAGACCTCCAGGTCCTCGGCCGCGCTCTCCGCGTAGGCGGCCTGGTGCGCTTCGACGATCTGCGGCTCGAACGCCTTGATTTCCTCGGGGTAGTAAAACTCGACGATGTTGGTGGTGCGATCCGGGCTGCGCGGGATCAGCGTGCTGACCACGAGGCTGTACGGATACCACTCGATCATCACGTTCGGGTACAGGATCGACCAAACGGTGCCGTACTTGGGCAGCTTGCCGCCCGAGTACGCGAGGATCGCGTCGCGATACCCGGTGTAGTGCGGCGAGGTCTGCGATTTCAGTTCGTCCTTGATGCCGAGGATCTGGTAGCTCCAGCGGTCGCCGAAGCCCCATTCGTAGTTGCCGGCATCGACCCAGCGCTGCAGCCCCGGATGCATCGCCTCGACGTGATACAGCTCGAGGAAGATCTCGAGGAAGGTCTTCCAGTTGAACGGGCACTCGTCGACCTGGAGCCGGTCGAACACGTAGCCGCTGAAGTCGTAATCGGCGGTGAGCGGAAAGTCCTTCAGGTCCTGGTTCGGGTCGCGCGGACCCGCGAACAGCAGCCCCTGCCAGTTCGTCAGCGGCGTGCGCGGCAGATCGCACTGCGGCGTCGTGTCGAAATCCGGCGCGCCGAGCAGCTTGCCGTTCAGGTCGTAGGTCCAGCGATGCGCGGGGCAGACGATGTTCTGCACGTGGCCGCGCCGGTCGAGCAGCTGCGCCTGGCGATGCCGGCATACGTTCGACAGCAGGTTGACGCCGTCCGCACTGCGCACCAGCACCTTGCCGTTCTCGGTCCAGGGCAGCACCTTGTAGTCGCCGACCTCGGGCACCATCCGCTCATGGCCGACGTAGTTGGGGCCGCGGTCGAACAGCAGCAGCATCTCGCGCTCGAACCACGCCGGGTCGAGGTACCAGCTGATCGGCAGCGGATGCGTGCGCTGCAGAAGGCGGGGGTCGAGATTCGATCGACGCGAAATCCTGGTCTCGGGTGCGTTCATCGTCAGGCCCTCCACGCCTGGTCCGCATTCGGCGCGGGATCATACGCGCGGACCTTCTCGATCAACGCCGCGGCTGCACGCGCGGCTGACCTCGGTCAACGTAACGCCAGCGCCCACACCCAGTTGCCGAACAGCCAGGTGAGCCACAGGCACACGAGCCACAGCGCGACGACGAGAACGGCTCCGGCAATGCTGCGTGGGCGCACGCGCCGCTCGGCGAGCCAGCGGTCCGCGCGCGCGCGGCTGTCGTCGAGAACGTTCGCCGGCAGCAAACGCAGCGCGAGCCAGATCAGCCCCGGCAGCAGCAACACGTCGTCGAGGTAGCCGAAGATCGGCACGAAGTCGGGAATCAGATCGATCGGTGACAACGCATAGGCGACCACGAAGGCGCCGAGCAGCTTCGCGCTCCACGGTGCCTGCGGATGGCGATAGGCAAACCAGAGCGTCAGCGCATCGCGCTTCAGCCGCTGCGCCCAATCGTGGAGACGATCGCGCAGGCTCAGGAGTGTGTTCAGTTGCGAATTCATTCTGCGGTCGCGATCGACTCGTTTACACAACTTTACACGGCACAAATGCTCGGGAAACCGGCCGCGATCAAGGTTGCGTCCATGGGCGACACGCGCCCGGTCAACCATGAAGGAAAGGAAACATCGATGACGGACAATCAGACATCACCCCAACCGGACCGCCAGGCACCGAAGAACGGCAAGCGCCGCTGGGCCATCGCCGGAATCGGCGCGGCATCGATCGCCGCACTCGCGGCGATCGGGACGGGCTGGCACGAAAGGGCGCAGGCTTTCGGGCCCGGGCATCACCGCGGATTCATGGGCGGCGAATTCGGCGGTCCCGTCGACCCCGAAGTGATGAACCGCCGGCTGGACGCGATGGTGTCGTTCGCGCTCGCCGACGTCGACGCCACTGCCGACCAGAAGAGCCGCATCGGGGCGATCGCCCGCCAGGCCGCGGCCGATCTCGCGCCGATGCGCAAGACCCATCGCGACCTGCGCAGCAAGTCGAGTGCCTTGCTCACGCAGCCGACCATCGACCGTGCGCAGCTCGAGGCGTTGCGCGCGCAGCAGATGCAGCTCGGCGATGCGGTCAGCCGTCGCATGCTGCAGGCGATCGAGGACGCGGCCGAAGTGCTGACGCCGGAGCAGCGCGGCAAGCTGGCGCAGAAATGGCAGGCGCGCCATGGCGGAGGGCCGCGCTGAGTCGGGACGCCGCGGGCGAAGCACAATAGCGGCGTGCCGAAGCTCCTGCTGATCGACGACGACGCGCGCCTGGCGGCGATGGTGCGCGATTACCTGCACGGGCACGGGATCGACGTCGAGGTCGCCGGCGACGGTGCGCGCGGGCTCGCGCGCCTGGCGCGAGAGGGCATCGATCTCGTGATCCTCGACCTGATGCTGCCCGACGCGGATGGCCTCGACCTGTGCCGCCGCATTCGCGCGCAGAACGGCGAGCAGGCCCAGGTGCCGATCCTGATGCTGACCGCGAAAGGCGATCCGCTCGATCGCGTGATCGGCCTCGAGATGGGCGCCGATGACTATCTGCCCAAGCCGTTCGAGCCGCGCGAGCTGCTGGCGCGCGTGCGCGCGCTGCTGCGCCGGCAGCGGCCGGTGTCGAACGATCAGGTGTTGCGTTTCGGCCGGCTCGAGATCGATCGGGGTGCGCGGCTCGTGCACGTCGGCGGCGAACTGCGGTCGCTGACCGCGCACCAGTTCGACCTGCTGCTAGCGTTCGCCGAGCACGCGGGTCGCGTCGTCTCCCGCGATCAGCTGATGCACTGGGTCCGCGGCGCCGCACTGGAGGCATTCGACCGTTCGATCGACGTGCACGTCGCGCGCCTGCGCGCGCTGATCGAGGACGATCCGCGCCAGCCGAAGCGCATCATCACCGTGCGCGGCGCCGGCTACGTGTTTGCGAAGGTGCAGGACTGATGCGGCACCGGCATCGGCTGTACTGGCGCATCTGGTTCGCGGTGCTCGCCAGCCTGGTCGCGCTCACGCTGCTGGCGGGAGTGGCGTGGCGCGTGTTCGGCGAGCGCGCCTTCGCCCCCGACCTGCGCGCCTGGGCCGAGGTCGCCGGCACGCTGCTGCCGGCCGCCGATGCCCCGGCAGAGGAGCAGCGCGCGGCGCTGCGCGCGTGGCACGAGAAGCTGCGCGCCGATCTTGCCCTGTATGCGGCCGACGGCACGCCGATTGCCGCCACGGCACCGGATCTGCCGCCGCCGCGCGCCGGCGACGACTGGCTTCCGACGCGGCACGGTCCCGCCTATGCGCTGCGCCTGCCCGACGGCCGCGTGCTGGTCACCCGCAGGCATGGCGCGCGTCCGCCGCCGCCGTTCGGCCTGATGTCGACGCTGCTCCTTCTTGCCGTGGCAGTCGGGATCGGCGCCTATCCGGTCGCGCGCCGGATCACGCGCCGGCTCGAGCGCCTGCAGGTCGGCGTGGACCGGCTCGGTCAGGGCGACCTGGCGACGCGGGTCGATGTCGAAGGAAGCGACGAGGTCGCGCAGCTTGCCGCGCGGTTCAACGCGGCGGCCGAACGGATCGAACAACTGGTGCAGTCGCACCGGACGCTGCTCGCCAACGCATCCCACGAACTGCGGTCGCCGCTGGCGCGCGTGCGGATGGCGGCCGAGATGCTCGGCGCCGACGCGCGGCCCGACCTGAAGCACGAGCTGGAACGGGACATCGCCGAACTCGACGCGCTGATCGAGGAGATCCTGCTCGCGAGCCGTCTGGATTCGACCGACGTGCGCTCCGAATTCGAGCGGGTCGACCTGACCGCGCTGGTCGCGGAGGAGTGCACGCGCATCGGCGCGCAGTGCGACGCGCGGCCGGCCGCGGTCCAGGGCTCGCCGCGCCTGCTGCGCCGGCTCGTGCGCAATCTGCTCGAGAACGCGCGGCGTCACGGGCACGGGGCCCCGTTCGAGGCCAAAGTGTTCGTCGATCGCGGCGCCGTGCTCGAAGTGTCGGATCGCGGCCCCGGCGTTGCCGCTGACGAACGCGAACGCATCTTCGAGCCCTTCTATCGCGCGCGCGGCGCGGCCGAATCGGCCGGCGGTGCCGGGCTCGGCCTCGCGCTGGTGCGCAGGATCGCCGAGCAGCACGGTGGCGGCGTTGTCTGTCTGGCCCGCGACGGCGGGGGCAGCGTGTTCCGCGTCACGCTGCCCGCGCTGGCCGCTTGAGCGCGGCGTCGGTGCCACGCGCGACTCAGCCCAGTTCGTCGATCGACTTTGGCCAGCTTGACTTCAGAAGCCGGGACAGCGCGCGATCGGCCAGGATCCTGCCGCCGGTCTGGCAGCGGGCGCAGTAGTTCGTTTCGTTGTCCGCATACACGATGCGTTGCACCGGCGCGCCGCACACCGGGCACGGCTGGCCGAACCGGCCGTGGACCGCCATGCCGGGCCGGAACGCGGTGACGTCTTCCGGGAACGCGGCTGCGCTTTCGGTGCGCAGGCGCTCGGTCCATTCGGTCAGCACGGCGCGGATCGCGTGATACAGGCGCGCGATCTCTGCAGCGTCGAGCGATCGCGTGAGCGCGACCGGCGACAGCCGCGCGCGATGCAGGATCTCGTCCGAATACGCGTTGCCGATGCCGGCGATCAGATGCGGATCGGTCAGCGCGCGCTTCAGCGTGTGGTTCGCCTGCGTGAGGCGTCGGCCGAAGTCCTCGAGCGACATCGCCAGCGGCTCGATGCCGCCGGCGTCGAAGGCCGCGAGCGCAGCCGCGCCGCGCACGAGGTGCAGCGACGCGCGGCGCCTGCTGCCAGCCTCCGTGAGCGCAAGCGTGCCATGGTCGAAAGCGAACGTCGCCAGCGTTATGCGCGCCGGCGGTTTCCGTCCCGGCAGCAGCCAGCGCAGCCGGCCGGCGATCATCAGGTGGATCACCGCGTGCAGATCGCCATCGAACGTCAGCGCCACGCGCTTGCCGATGCGCGATGCACGGACGAACCGCTTGCCGGCAAAAGCCGACGGTGCCGGCTCCACGCTGCGCAGCACGAAGGGATTCAGCACCTTCGTTTGCAGCAGTTCACGCCCGGCGAGCAGGCGGTCGAGATGGTCGCAGTAAACGGTCAGGTCGGGCAGTTCCGGCATCGGCGGCGTGCTTCGGCGAAATCATCTTGGCGGCGCTATGCTGCGCGACCAGTGAAAGGAATTTGCCATGGCTGACAACAATTCGACCCGCGACGTCCGGATGGACGTCGACGATCTCTGGCGCGAAGAGATCATCACCGACCGCAAGATCGGCATCATCCGCATGATGGTACCGATCAAGGCCGACGGCTCGGCCGACCCCGCGCGTGCGACGGTGTATACCGGCGAGGCGCAGATGATGACCAACATGGGACCGCTGCCGATCAACTTCGACATCGAGGCGAAATCGCTCGCCGACGCGGTGAACGGCTATGCGGCGGCGGCGAAGGTGGCGATCGAACGCACGGTGCGCGAACTGCAGGAGATGCGGCGCGAGGCGGCATCGGGGCTGGTGCTGCCCGGGCAGGGCGGATTCGGCGCGGGAGGCGGCCTGCCTCCCGGACTCGGCGGCGGCCGCGGCGGAAAGATCCAGATGCCGTAGCGACGCGCGCCGCGGCTACAGGCGGCGCGCCTCGAACGTGTTGCAGGCCGTGAGGCTGCCGGTCTCGAAGCCGGTGCGGAACCAGCGCACGCGCTGCTCCGCAGTTCCGTGTGTGAACGTCTCCGGCACCGCGTAGCCCTGCGCCTGCTTCTGCAGAACGTCGTCGCCGATGCGGCTGGCGGCGCGCAACGCCTCCTCCAGGTCGCCGGCTTCGAGAATCTGGCGTGAACGGTTGGCGTGGTGCGCCCAGATGCCGGCGAAGCAGTCGGCCTGCAGCTCGACGCGCACCGAGACCTGGTTGTACTGCGCTTCGCTGATCCGGCTGCGCAACTGCGCGGTCTTCTCCATGATGCCGAGCTGGTTCTGTACGTGATGGCCGATCTCGTGCGCGACCACGTAAGCCTGAGCGAAGTCGCCGGCGGCGCCGAAGCGTTCCTGCAGCAGGCGGAAGAACGAGGTATCGAGGTAGACCTTCTGGTCCTGAGGGCAGTAGAAGGGACCAGCCGCCGACTGTCCCATGCCGCAAGCGGTCGGATACGCGTTGGTGAACAGCACGAGTCTGGGCGGCCGGTACTCACCGCCGCCCTGGCGGAACAGCGCGCTCCACGTGTCTTCGGTGTCGGCGAGCACCACCGACATGAAGCGGCCGATTTCGTCGGTCGGCTTCTTCGCCGGCCCGGCCGGCACTTGCGTCTGTGGCGGCACGCTGGTGTCGACGCCGTCGAGCATGCCGAGCAGCACGCGCGGGTCGATGCCAAGGAAGTAGGACGCCACCAGCGCGACCACGATCGCGCCGATGCCGAGCCCGCGGCCGCCGATCGGCAAGCCGCCGCCCGCCGCGCTTTCGCCGCGCCGGTCCTCTACGTTGTCGCTTTCCCGTCCATCCGTCTTCACCGTTGCGCCCCTTGGTCCCGATGGGCGCATTCAAGCACAGGCGCGCCGGCTGCGACGCTGCACACGGTCAATCGAAATCGCGGCGATGCCCATGGCGCCAGGCGCGCGCGTGACCGGGCGGAACGAACCATGGCGAGCGATACACCACGGGACCTGCGACAACCACGCGCGGCGGCGAAACGACGACGTAGCGCGGTGTCGGGTAGTAGACGGGTGCCGGTGCGACGACCACTGGGGGTGAGTACACGGGGGGTGTATACACGGGCGGTGAATACACCGGCGCCGGATACACCGGCGCGTAAACCGGCGCCGGATAGGGCGCGCCGATGCGGATGCCGAATTCGGGTGTGCTGATGCGCACCGATACCTCTTGCGCCCGGGCGGCGCCGAAAGGCGCGACCAGCGCGCCGGCGACGAGCGCGGCGGCCGTGACGATCACGAGTCTGCTGTTCATGCGATTGCTCCGGTTCAGGGATCTGCTCCCCTGCTCGAAACAACGCTTGCGAAGAGATCGCGCCGACCGGCCCCAGGGCCGAAGTGTTTGCGAGTTGTTACCGAAGCGGACTGCTTATCGCTTCACGCCCGCGACTTCGGGGCAGGGCCGGTCCGAAAAGAGCTTGCGCCCATGCACCACGCACTCGAACATCTTGCCGGGCGCCATCAGCACTTCCGGCGCGGGCTCGGTCTGCTGGGACGCGACGGGCAGAGGAGCAATCACCTTCGGCGTCACCGGCACGAGGTTCATCGCCGGCTTGGCGGCCGAGGGCGCAGACCAGCGGTAGAAGAGCAGGACGAGGCAGGCGACGAGGACCGCCCCCACCACGAGCGTGAGGATGCGCAACGACAGATCGACGAAGCGATCGCCGGTGGTCTGCATCGAGGTGAGGTCGCTCACGGAGTCTTCGCGGAAGGCGGAAATTATCGCGCAATGGATTTCCGCTGCATGCGCATTCGCGTTATTGCGTCGTCGCGGATACCTGCCATGCGCCGATCACGCGGACATTCGCGCGATCATGGTGGCGTCCCTGATCAGGAGGCAGAGATGGATGTCTACAGGACTCACGGCGCGTTCAGCTGGTCGGAACTGATGACGAACGATCCGGCCACGGCACGCGACTTCTACGGCAAGCTGTTCGGCTGGAGCGCGCGCGAGATGCAGGCGAACGGCGGCTACACGACCTTTCAGGTCGGCGACGCGTCGGTCGGCGGAATGATGAAGATTCCCGCCGAGGCCGAGGGCATGCCGCCGATGTGGGGCGTCTACGTGACGGTCAACGACGTCGATGCGACCGTCAAGCAGGCTGAGGCGCTCGGCGGCAAGGTGATCGTGGCGCCACGGGACGTACCCACCGTCGGACGGATGGCGGTGATCCAGGATCCGCAGGGCGCAACGCTGTCCGTGATCACGTACACGTCGAACGGCCAGTAGAAAAGAAACGGGCCCGCGGATATCGATCCTGCGGGCCCGAACCACCATAGGAGGAGGTGGAGGAGACAACCTGTTCGACTGCACAGGCAGTCGAAGCAACGCCACTAGAGTGCTCCTGCCGCGGCCGCTGCGCCACCATTTCGGGATGCGCGGGGGCTCGCGGCCGATGACCGCGGCCTGCGCCGCACGCTTCGTCAGCGTGGCGCGGGCGGCCTCATCCGATTGGTCCATCCAGGCACGCGGCGTTCGAGCACGCGGACGATGTTCTCGCTGGCGCGCATGCGCGTCTCGATGGTGGGTTCGGCGCTTGCCGGCTGAGCACGATAGGTACGCGCCCGCTGCGTGACCGCTTGTGCCTGCGCGGGGGGAGTCACCGCCAGCGCGAAAATATCGGTCGGGTTCGCCAGCGGCGCACGCGTGGTCTGCGCGAAGAGCGAGATGAAGCGGCCGCCGCTCGTTGCGAGGCCCTGGTAATCGCCGAGGAACAGGCCGCGCGCATTCGGTGCGATCGCCAGGTCGAACGGACCGGCCACACGCGTTTCGCTCCACGTCGTGCCGCCGTCGCGCGACCGCGTCAGCCACAGTTCGGCTGGCAGCGTGTACACGTCGGGCGTGTTGCTGCGCAGATCGAAGTAGGTGACGCCGATCGTGCCGTCTGCCTGCACGCTGATCTGCGGCGTGAACGCCTGCGCGGTCGCGACGCCGTTGATCCGCACCGGTGCCGACCAGGTGAGCCCGCCATCGGTCGAGCGCGCAAAGGCGATGCTGTCGATGCCGTTGACGAAGCGGCCGTCCTGCCAGACCACATACAGGTTGCCGTTCGGCGCGGCTGCGACCTGCGGCAGTCCCGCGCCGTCGCGGATCGCCGCGCGCGTGTCGGGATCGAACGCGCCTCCGGCGAGCATGTCGGAGATCTTGATCGGCGTCGACCAGTTCACTCCCTTGTCGGACGAGCGCACAACGACGATTTCGGACTGCTGCGTGTTGTTGGCCAGCGTGGTGATGCGGTCGAATACGTTGACGATCGTTCCGTTTGGCTGCACGACGACGACGCTGCCGAGCGTCTGCGCACTGGCACCCGGGTCGTACAGGACGCGCGGGGCCTCCCACGACGCGCCGCCGTTGGTCGTGCGCGTAAACCACGCCGGGCCACCGGCACTCGGCTGCAATCGGTCCCACACCGCGTAGACGTAGTTCGCATCGGTCGGATCGGCGGTGATCGAGTTCTTGTCGTTGAATGCGAGCGCGCCGTCGCGGATCAGCGTGATCGGCCGCTCCCATGTGCGTCCGCCGTCGAGCGAGCGTGCGACCAGCATCCCGCTCTCGGAGCTCGCGGAGAAGGTCGCGCCGCCGGTGACGGTGAGCGCCATCCAGTACGCGACGCCGTTCGGAGAAAACGTCACCCAAGGATCGGATGCACGCTCGAAGTCGCCGCCGTTGACGATCGCGCCGCCGGTGCAGATTGAAAATGGCGCGGTGGTTCGCGTCCAGGTCAGGCCACCGTCGAGCGACGCGGCGGAGACGACTGCCTGCGACGCCCCGCCGGACCATCGGTTCTGCTGCCACACGCCGACCAGGTTCAGCGGATTGGCGGGATTCGCTGCCAGAAACGGCTCGACCTTGGCGTTCGGATACAGCGTCCCCGCCGGCGGCAAAGTCGCACACGCCGCCGTGGTCGTGAGGTCGCCCGACACGCGCGCGGAGTCCGGCGGATCGACGAACTGCGGAACCGGCGGTGTGGGCGTGGACGTGCCGGCGCCGCCACCGCAGGCGGCGAGCGCGACGGATGCGCAGGCGGCGAGGAAGAGCCGTCGGTCGATCATTGGGAGTTCCTGTCCAGGGCGACGATCGGCGCAGTCTAGAAGCTCTTCTGCGCCGGATCACTGCGCGTCTGCGCGCGCTGTTGCATCGATTGCAGCGTCGGGGCGGACTTCGCCGCCGTCAACTCGCGCGCAGCGTCTGCGTCTCGGGGTGGCGCTGCATGTAGACCCGCACGTACGAGCAGCGCGGCAGCACCTTCAGTTGGTGTTCGGACGCCCAGGCGAGCGCGGCCCGCACCAGGGCGGCCGCGATGCCGCGTCCTTCGAGCGCGGGTGCGACCTCGGTGTGGACGAGGTGCATCACGCCGTCGACCATCCGGTAATCGCAGCGGCAGAGCCAGCCGTCGACCTGGGTCTCGAACCGGCTGGCGGCGGCGTTGTGGACGACGAGGTAGTTTGCAGGTTCCATGGTTGCCTTCGGCACAGACTAACGCAAGCCCGCCCAGGGTTGAAATCGCCGCGCGTGGAACCTATATCCGCAAGACGGATCAACCCGGCGAGGGGTGCCTTAGAGAGTGGCAGGCAGGAATGAAGAGTCGGTTCGGTCTACGCATTGTTCAACTCACCGTGCTGCTGGCGGCGGTGCTCGGCGCGGGCTCGGCGCTGGTGATGGCGCAGAACCCGCCGCGGGCGGAACCGCGCGCGGTCGCACCGCGCGGCCCATTGATGCCGAACGAGCAGGCGCTCGTGAACCTGTTCGAGTCGGCGGCGCCTTCGGTGGCCTACATCACGACCGAGGTCGTGCAGCGCACCGGCTTCTTCACCGCCGAGGTCGGGCAGGGCGCCGGCAGCGGCTTTGTTTGGGACAACGGCGGTCATGTGGTGACGAACTACCACGTCGTGCAGGGAGCGCGCCGCGTGTTCGTCCAGCTCGACGCCGGTGAGCCGATCGAGGCCAAACCGGTCGGCGTCGCCCCCGAATACGACCTCGCGGTGGTCCGGCTCGCACGCGTGCCGAAGAACCTGCGCCCGATTCCGCTCGGCACGTCGCACGACCTGAGGATCGGGCAGTCCGTGTACGCGATCGGCAATCCGTTCGGGCTGCAGCGTACGTTGACGCAGGGGATCGTCAGCGCGCTCGACCGGGAACTGCCGACGATCGAGGGCTATCGCGAGGTGGCGGGCGTGATCCAGACCGACGCGGCGATCAATCCCGGCAACTCCGGCGGACCGCTGCTCGACAGCGCGGGACGATTGATCGGCGTGAACTCCGCGATCCGCTCGGCCAGCGGCAGCTCCGCCGGAGTCGGGTTCGCGATTCCCGTCGATCTGGTCAATCGCATCGTGCCGGCGCTGATCGCACGCGGACGCGCGCCGATACCGGGCATCGGCATCGTTCCGGTGCGACCCGATCTCGTCGCACAGGCGGGCATCGCGGGCGTGGTGATCGACGAGGTCACGCGCGGCACGCCGGCGGCGGAGGCGGGACTGCGGCCGCTGAACCGCCGCACCGGCGATCCGGGCGACATCATCGTCGCGGTCAACGGCAAGCGCGTCGAGACGCTTTCGTCGTTCGCGGCCGAACTCGATCGCGTCGGCATCGGCAACACGGCTGACCTGACCGTCAGCCGCAACGATCAGGAGCGGCGCGTTCGCGTCAAGGTGATCGACCTGCGCCGCTGAAGAACGCGCGCGCCCGCTCGATCAGCTCGGGCGCTTTCGTGTAGCCGGGCGCCAGCAGCGCGTAGTGCCCGTCACGTTCGGCGAACAGCGTCGGAAATCCCTGCACCTCCCATTCGCGCGCCAGCGCAAAGTCGGCGCGCGTCGCTTCGCGCATCGCTGCGCTTTCCATCCTCTGCTCGAACTCGGCGCCCGATTCGCCGGTGAGCTCCGCATGGATCGTGGCCAGAACCCCGGCCCGCGTGACGTCGCGACCCTGCGCGTAGAAGGCGCGCTGGACCGCATGGAACATCGGCCATGCGCGTGACGGATCCGCGCTGCGCACCGTGACCACCGCGCGGCACGCGGGCTCGGTGTCGTAGACGAAATCGGAGCGCGCCAGCAGCGCGCGATCGAACGGCTGGCCGCTGATGCGCTCGACCTCGCTCCAGTGGTGCGAGAGCGAGGCGCGCAGCGCGGCGTCCATCGGCTGGGTGGTGTAGGTGCGCAGTCCACCCATCACGAGTCGCAGCTCCTGCCCGGGAAGCGTATCGAGCAGCGCCTGCAGTTCCGGCGCGAACCCGTAGCACCACGAGCACATCGGATCGGCGACGTAGATAAGCATCGCGCCGCGATCATCCGCGCTTCGTCGCGCCGGGCCATCCCGGCGGCAGGTGCGCGCGCGTCTGCACATCGCCCTCGGGCCGGCGCGGCCGCGGCGCCGGGTGCGCGGCGCGGTGTTTCGCGTCGCGCTCCGTCGGCTTGCGCGGCACGGGCGCAGCATCGCCTCGCTTGGGTTGGGGCGCGGCATGGCGAGCCGGCGCGTGGCGCGGCGCATGGGCGCTCGCGCTGCGCGGTGGGCGTTGCCCGTGCGCGTGGCGCGGCGCGCGCTCGGCGTCGGCCGGCGCAGCGAGCGGCGCAAAGCCGGTGACGACCTCGCGCGGCAACTGGCGCCGGATCACGCGCTCGATGTCGCGCAGCAGGTCGCGCTCTTCCGGCGCGACCAGCGAGATCGCCTCGCCGCTCGCGCCGGCGCGGCCGGTGCGGCCGATGCGGTGCACGTAATCCTCGGGCACGTGCGGCAGGTCGAAGTTCACCACGTGCGGCAGATTGTCGATGTCCAGCCCGCGCGCGGCGATGTCGGTGGCGACCAGAACCTGCAGCTTGCCGCTCTTGAACTCCGCCAGAGCGCGCGTGCGCGCGTTCTGGCTCTTGTTGCCGTGGATCGCGAGCGCCGGCACGCCGTGCTTGTCGAGTTGCGTGGCCAGGCGATTGGCGCCGTGCTTGGTGCGCGTGAACACCAGCACCTGATACCAGTTGTGCTCGCGCACGAGGTGCAGCAGCAGCGCGGCCTTCTGCCTTCCTTCAACCGGCAGCACCTTCTGCGCGACCGTCTCGACCGTGCTGTTGCGCGGTGCGACCTGGATGTGCAGCGGATCGTGCAGCAGTCCCTGCGCGAGGCCGCGGATCTCGTCCGAGAACGTCGCCGAGAACAGCAGGTTCTGGCGCTTGCGTGGCAGCGCAGCCAGCACGCGCTTGATGTCGTGGATGAAGCCCATGTCGAGCATGCGGTCGGCCTCGTCGAGCACGAGGATCTCGATGCCGGCGAGGTTGAACGCCTTCTGGTCGACGAGGTCGAGCAGGCGGCCCGGCGTCGCGACGAGGATGTCGGTGCCGCGGTGGAGCTTGTTGCGGTCCTTGCCGACCGACGTCCCG
>JBAIYN010000135.1:0-5616 GCA_037915775.1 Burkholderiales bacterium
AGCAGCTCGGCGTCTCGCGCGGGCCGATCCGCGAGGCATTCCGGCGCCTCGAGGAGGCCGGCCTGGTGCGCCAGGAGAAGAACCGCGGCGTCTTCGTGCGCCACGTTCCTCTGGAGGAAGCGAACGAGATCTACGAGGTCCGCGCCGCGCTCGAAGGACTGATCGGCCGGCTGGCGGCCAAGCGCATCGACACGGCGCAGATCGAGCAGCTGCGCGCCGTGGTCAAGAAGATGTACGCGCTCGACCGCACGCGCAAGGCCGATGCCTATTTCGCCCTGAACGTCGAGTTCCATGATCTGCTGGCGCGCGCGGCGGGCAACAGCGCGCTGCTCGCCAATTACCGCCGCGTGGTCAACGAGCTCGATCTGTACCGGCGCGAGACGATCGCACGCAGCACCGAGAACATTCCCGGTTCGACGCGCGAACACGAGGCGATTGTGAACGCCGTCGCCAAGGGCGACGAAAGGCTGGCCGAGCGCCTGATGTTCGACCACGTGATCCAGAGCCGGCAGCGGCTGCACGCGGCGCTCGCACGGCAGGCGGCCGGCGAAAGGCGCGCCGTATAACTGATTTCCGCAGGAGACTGAATCGAAATGACGGCGAGCACGGTCAACGTGAACGGCACCGATTACCGCTGGCCTCAGGCGCCGCTGGTGGTGGTCTGCATCGACGGCGGCGACCCCGCCTATCTGCAGGAGTACCTCGCCGACGGCACGACGCCCAACATCGCGCGCTTCATCCAGCGTGGCTTCGGGACCGTGGCCGACGGAACCATGCCGTCGTTCACCTGCCCGAACAACATGTCGATCATTACCGGCACCCCGGCATCGAGACACGGCATCTCGGGCAATTTCTATCTCGACACCGCGACCGGCCAGCCGGTCGTGATGACAGGACCGGAACTTCTGCGCGGCGACACCATCCTCGCCAGGTTCGCGCAGGCCGGCGCGCGCGTGGCGTCGATCACCGCCAAGGACAAGCTGCGCAAGCAGCTTGGCAAGAACCTCGATGTGTCGAACGGCAACGTGTCGTTCTCCTCCGAGTTCGCGCACCGCTGCACGCTGGAGGAAAACGGCATCGCCAACGTGCTCGAGTTCGTCGGCATGCCGCAGCCGGACATGTATTCGATGGAGCTTTCGCTGTTCGTGCTCGAGGCCGGCATCAGGCTGATGCAGAAGAGCCGGCCTGACCTGATGTACCTGTCGCTTACCGACTACGTGCAGCACAAGTACGCGCCGCGGGAGGCGGAGGCGCGGCGCTTCTACCGCGAGCTCGACGCGCGCTTCGGACGCCTCGCTGCGCTCGACGTCGCGGTCGCGCTGGTCGCCGATCACGGAATGAACGACAAATCCAACGGCGACGGCGAACCGAACGTGATCTGGCTGCAGGACATCCTCGATGCGAAGTTCGGCAAGGGCGACACCAAGGTGATCTGCCCGATCACCGACGCGTTCGTCGCCCACCACGGTGCGCTGGGCGGATTCGTGCGCGTGTGGTGCCGCGGCCGCGCCACGCCGCAGCAGATCATCGACGCGATCCGCGGCATCGACGGCATCGAGTCGGCGCTGGACAAGGCGACCGTCTGCCGCGACTTCGACCTGCCACCGGATCGCGAAGGGGACGTGGCCGTGATCGCGCGCGCCGACGTCTGCATCGGTTCCTCCGCCGCGGAGCACGATCTGAGCGGACTGAAAGGGCATCGGCTGCGCACCCACGGCGGGCTGTCCGAAGCCAGGGTGCCGTTCATCCTCAGCCGGCCGTTGAACGACGAATACAAGCTGAAGGCGGCTGCCACGACGCTGAAGAGCTACCAGATCTTCGATTTCGCGTTGAACGGCACCGTCTGACCCGAAAACCATCGATGAGCGCCGTACCGACAACCGTTGACACTCCGCGCCGCGAGGCGATGCGCATCGCGGGCGAGAAGATTCACTCCGATCGCGTGATCGAGGTCCGCTATCCGTACACCGGCGAGGTGGTCGCCACGGTGCCGAAGGCTTCCGTCGAGGACATCCGGCGCGCCTTCCACATCGCACGCCAATACCGGCCCACGCTGACGCGCTACGAGCGCTACCGCATCCTGACGAAGGCAGGCGACATCATTGCCTCGCGCAAGGATGCGATCGCACGCCAGATCACGCTCGAGTCGGGCCTGTGCATCAAGGATTCGCTGTACGAGGTCGGCCGCGCGTCCGACGTGCTGCTGTTCGCCGCGCAGCAGGCGCTGGTCGACGACGGGCAGTGCTTCTCGTGCGACCTCACCCACCACGGGAAGTCGCGCCGCGTCTACACGATGCGCGAGCCGCTGCTGGGAGTGATCTCGGCGATCACGCCATTCAACCACCCGTTGAACCAGGTGATCCACAAGGTGGCGCCGTCGGTCGCCACCAACAACCGCATGGTGCTCAAACCCACCGAGAAGACACCCTTGTCGGCGATACTGCTCGCCGACGTTCTGTACGAGGCCGGCCTGCCGCCCGAGATGCTGTCGGTGGTGACCGGGGATCCGAAGGAAATCGCCGACGAGATGCTCACGAATGCCGATGTCGACCTGGTGACCTTCACCGGCGGCGTGCCGATCGGCAAGTACATCGCGGCGAAGGCGGTCTACAAGCGGCAGGTGCTGGAACTCGGCGGCAACGATCCGATCGTAGTGATGGACGATGCCGACGTCGGCAAGGCCGCGGAACTGGCTGCCAGCGGTTCGTACAAGAACTCTGGCCAGCGCTGCACGGCGGTCAAGCGCATCCTGGTGCACGAGAAGATCGCCGCCGACTTCACCGACGCGCTGCTGGCGAAGACGAAGGCCTGGACCTATGGTGACCCGCTCGACCCGAAGGTGGACATGGGCACGGTGATCGACGTGGAAGCCGCCACGCGCTTCGAGCGTGTGGTCAACGAAGCGGTCGCACAGGGTGCGCGGCTGCTGCACGGAAACCGCCGCGAGGGCGCGCTGTACTCGCCGACGCTGATCGACGGCGTGCGCGCCGAGATGGAAGTCGTCAAGCACGAGACCTTCGGTCCGGTATCGCCGGTGCTGACGTTCAGCGATGTGGACGATGCGATCCGGCTCGTCAACTCGACCGATTACGGTCTATCGTCGGGGGTTTGCACCAACCGCCTCGACGACATCATGCGGTTCGTGAGGGAACTGAACGTCGGGTCGGTCAACGTGTGGGAAGTGCCCGGCTACCGGCTGGAGGTGACGCCCTTCGGCGGCATCAAGGACTCGGGGCTCGGCTACAAGGAAGGCGTGCAGGAAGCATGCAAGAGCTTCACCAACGTCAAGACCTATTCGATTCCGTGGTGAACGCCACGCCGCACGCCGGGAGACCTCGACCTAAGTGCAAGCACTGCTGAACCTGCTCGCCGCGGTCGCCCTGCTGGTCTGGGGCACGCACATCGTGCGCACGGGCGTGCTGCGCCTGCTCGGCGCCAACCTGCGACAGGTCCTGCGCGGCAGTTCGGATCGCCGCTACATGGCGTTCGCCGCCGGCATCGGCGTCACCGGACTGCTGCAGAGCTCGACCGCCACCGCCCTGCTCGTGTCGAGCTTCGTCGGCCAGGGCGTGATCTCCACGTCGGCGGCGTTGGCGGTGATGCTCGGCGCCGACGTCGGCACCGCGCTGATGGTGCAGTTCTTCGCGCTCAACCTCGCCTGGCTGGCGCCGCTGGCGATCTGCGCCGGCGTCGTGGTCTACCTGTCGCGCAAGAACGAGCACGCCGGACAGATCGGCAAGGTCGTGCTCGGGCTGGGGGTGATGATCCTGGCGCTGCAGCTGATCGTGCAGGCCACCGCACCGCTGACGCAGGCAACCGGCGTCAAGGTGATGTTCGCGCAGCTCACCGGAGACGCGATGCTCGACGTGCTGGTCGGCGCGCTGTTCGCGATGACCTTCTACTCGAGCCTCGCGGTCGTGCTGCTGACCGCGACCCTGACCGCCTCCCACGTGCTGGCGCTGCCGGTCGCGCTCGCGATCGTGATCGGCGCCAACCTGGGCGGCGGCCTGCTCGTCGTGCTGACGACGCTGCGCGCCGACCCGGCGGCGCGGCGCGTCCCGCTCGGCAACCTGCTGTTCAAGCTGGCCGGCTGCGCGATCGCGCTGCCGCTGCTGCCCTACGCGCTGGAGTGGCTGACGAGGCTGAACGGCGAGCCGAAAGCGATCGTCGTCAACGCGCATCTGGCCTTCAACCTGCTGCTTGCGGTCCTCTTCATTCAGTTCGTCGGCCGCTCGGCCAGGCTGGTCGAGCGCCTGCTGCCCGCTCCGCCGATGGCGGAAGCGCCCGGCGCGCCGAAGCACCTGGATCCGATCGCGCTGTCCACGCCGTCGCTGGCAATCGGCAACGCGGCGCGCGAGGCGATCCGGCTCGCCGACGTCGTGCAGGAGATGCTCGATGGCCTGCTGCGGGTGCTGAGGTCGAACGACCTGCAGATGGCCGAGCGCCTGCGCGCGCGCGACGATGAAATCGATCGCCTGTACACCGCGATCAAGCTGTACCTGACGCAGGTCAGCCGCGAAGCGCTGGAAGCGAACGAGTCCAGGCGCTGGGCCGACATCATCCAGTTCACCATCAACATGGAACACGCCGGAGACATCATCGAGCGGGTGCTGCAGGACGTGGCCGAGAAGAAGATCGCGCACGGGCTGTCGTTCTCCGAGGCCGGCATGCAGGAAATCGAGGATCTGCACGCGCGGCTGCTGGCGAACCTGCAGCTGGCGGTGGCGGTCTTCCTGCACGGCGACCTGAAGACCGCGCAGCAGCTGATTGCGGAGAAGGTGAGCTTCCGCGAGCTCGAGATGCGCTATGCGGACCTGCACCTGCAGCGGCTGTCGGGCAACTCGCCGCAGTCGGTCGAAACGAGCTCGCTGCATCTGGACATGCTGGCGGACTTCAAGCGCATCAATTCGCTCTTCTGCGCGATGGCGTACCCGACGCTGGAACAGGCCGGCGTGCTGTCGAAGACCCGCCTGGTCGGGCAGCAGCCGGTCCTGTTCGCGGCCGATGAGCACCGGCACGCTTGATGAAGACCTGGGCGCGCTACTGCGGCACCTGCAGTTCGGCCGAGCAGCGTGAGTTCATCCCGTTCGTTCACCGATTGATCGGCACCGCATTTACGGCGATCCGGCCGCTGTTTCTCAGCGGCACCACCGTGATGACCAAGGGCGACGCCAGTCCGGTGACGCTGGCGGATCGCGGCGCCGAAGAAGCCATGCGCACGCTGATCGAGAAACGCTACCCGGCACATGGCATCCTCGGCGAGGAATTCGGCATCAAGGCGGGCCGCGGTTACCGCTGGATCCTCGATCCGGTCGACGGCACGCGTGCCTTCATCACCAACTGCTTCCTGTTCGGCACCCTGATCGCGCGCGAGCGCGACGACGGCACGGGATTCAAGCCCATCCTCGGTGCGATCGCGCATCCGGCCGCCGGGCTCGCATTGGTCGGCCACGCAGAAGGCACGACCCTGTACGCGAGCGACGGCTCGCAGCGCGCGGCGCACGTGCGCCCCTGCCGCCAGCTCGAGGATGCGACGGTACTCGCGACCACGCACTGGTCCACCGGCGAGCAGCGTGCCGGCGCCACGGTCGAGAACGTGATCCGGCGCGCGAAGCT
>JBAIYN010000157.1:0-5484 GCA_037915775.1 Burkholderiales bacterium
CTGTGCGACGGCGACCCGGACGTGCGAACTCATCGGACTTGTGCTTGACGTTGGGCGCGAATTATCGCACGCAGATCGTCGACGACCTCTCCGCGATCGGCCGCGATGCGTGGACGCGGCTGCTCGCCGCGGACGCCGACGTCAGTCCGTTCCTGCACTACGACTTCCTGCACGCAATGCACGAAAGCGGCGCCGCCTCCGCCGCGAGCGGTTGGTCGCCGAACTATCTCACGCTGTGGCGCGCCGACCGGCTCGTCGCCGCCGCGCCGCTGTACGCGAAGGCACATTCGTACGGTGAATACGTCTTCGACTGGGCATGGGCGGAGGCGTACCAGAAGAGAGGCATCGCGTACTACCCGAAGTGGCTGGTGGCGATCCCGTTCACGCCGGTCGGCGGCAGCCGGTTGATCGCGGTCGACGACGACGCGCGCGCGCAGCTTGCCGACGCGCTGGTCGCGCACGCGCGGGCGAGCAGGCTGTCGTCGCTGCACGTGCTGCTGGCGCCGACGGCACAGGTCGAGCTGCTGCAGCAGCGCGGCCTGCTGCTGCGGCAAGGCGTGCAGTTCCACTGGCGCAACGCGGGCTACGCCGATTTCGACGATTTCCTCGCGCGCATGCTGCAGCCGAAGCGGAAGAAGATCCGCGCCGAGCGCCGCAGGGTCGCCGAGCATGGCGTCGAACGGGTGCGCAAGCTCGGCGCCGAACTCAGCGACTCCGACTGGCAGTTCTTCTACCGCTGCTATCGCGCGACCTACGCAGCGCACTGGTCGACACCGTACCTGAACCTCGATTTCTTTCGCCGCATCGGTCGATCGATGCCGGATCACCTGATGATGGTGATCGCGCTGCGCGAGCGCCGGCCGATTGCATCCGCGCTCGGCGTCTACGACCAGGCGCGCCTGTACGGCCGTTACTGGGGCGCGCTCGAGCAGGTGCCGTGCCTGCACTTCGAGTGCTGCTACTACCAGATGATCGAATTCGCGATCGAGAAGAATCTGCAGATCTTCGAAGGCGGCGCGCAGGGCGCACACAAGATCGCGCGCGGGCTCGATCCGGTGCCGACGTACTCCGCGCACTGGCTCGCGCATCCGGGAATGCACGACGCGGTACGGCGCTTCCTGGCGCAGGAGCGAGCGGGTATCGAGCACGCGATCGACGAGCTGAATGAGCATCGGGCCTGGCGCCCGGCGCCAGGCTCCTGCGAGCAAGACCAACCACTCCCACCCCCCACTCTCCCGCCGAGAGGGGGGAGTAACCGATGAGACCGCCCGATCTCCTTGCAGCCCTCACGATGGTGGCAATCTGGGGCGCGTCGCTCTGCGCCGGCCCCTGCGGGGAAGGTTCACGAAATCCCCTTCCCTTCGATCGGCACCGGAGACATGCATGAGGCCGATGCACCTGGCTGCGGCCTTGCTCATGGTGGCAATCTGGGGCGCGTCGCTCCGCGCCGGCCCCTGCGGGGAAGGTTCACGAAATCCCCTTCCCTTCGATCGGCACCGGAGACACGCATGAGGCCGATGCACCTGGCTGCGGCCTTGCTCATGGTGGCAATCTGGGGATTTAACTTCATCGTGATCCGCTGGGGCCTGAACGACGTGCCGCCGCTGACGCTGACGCTGCTGCGCTTCGTGCTGGCGGCATTTCCTGCCATCTTCTTCGTCGCACGACCGCGCACACCGTGGTGGCATCTGGCGGCGTACGGCCTGTTCGCGTTCGCACTGCAGTTTTCGTTTCTGTTCACCGGCATCGCGGTGGGCATGCCGACTGGACTATCCTCGCTCGTGATCCAGGTGCAGGCCTTCTTCACGATCGGCCTGGCGGCGCTGATCGCGCACGAACGGCCGCGGCCGCCACAGCTGGCCGGCGCACTGCTCGCCGCCGCGGGCATTGCGCTGGTGGGCTTCCACCTGCCCGGCGGCGGCACGCGAGTCGGGCTGCTGTTCGTGCTCGCGGCCGCTGCTTCGTGGGCCACCGCGAACATCATCGTCAAGGGCGTGCGCGGGGAACCCCTCGCGGTGGTCGTCTGGGCCAGCGCATATGCGGCGGTGCTGATGCTGGCGGCCGCGCTGCTCATCGATGGGCCGGACCGTATGGTCCACGCTGCCGCGTCGCTCAGCGCGCTGCAGTGGACCGGCGTCGCGTTCCAGGCCTGGCCGACGACGCTGCTCGCGTTCGGCATCTGGGCATCGCTGCTGCGGCGGTATCCGGCCGCGCTCGTCGCGCCGTTCACGCTGCTCGTACCCATCGTCGGAATGACGTGCGCGGTCTGGCTCCTTGGCGAACCGGCGCGCTGGTGGAAGCTCGCTGGCGCCGCGCTGGTGCTCGCCGGACTGGCGCTGAACGTCGCGAGCTATCGCCGCACTTAAGTCGACCCCGCGGCCCAGGGACGGTGGATGAAGGTGTAGTCGCCGAGAACACGCTCGCGGTCGCCATCGACTGCCACGAGTTGCATGCGCGAAGTCGATGTCGGCAGCGCGCGGACGTGCTCGATCGACGGCGCTAGCACGATCTCGCCGGCGTCGGCACGGAACGGGATGTCGCTCAGGCGTGTCGGCGCCGTATCGCCCTCGTCCGACATCAGCAGATCGAGCCGTGCCACCCCGGTCAACGGCGCTGCCAGCCGCGCGATCATCACCTCGTCGTCCGGCGCCACGGTGCAATGTACGGCTCCGTTGCACGGCACCCGGTACTCGCGCACGCGCAGCCCGCTCGCCGTGACGCGCGCGACGAATTCGCTGCTGACCACGCTGGCAACGGCGCCGCCGCGCGCCAGCGCACGCAATCCATCGCCGAGCTCGGCCCAGTGCTGTAGTTCCCCGCTGCATGAAGCGCAGCCGAGCAGATGCCGCTCGACGTCCTGCTCGTGCGATGGATCGAGTTCGCCGAGCCAGTACTCGATCAGTGTTGTCGGCGCAAGCGGTGCGGCACAGCTCACGGTGCACCTCCAGTCACGCAGTCACGCAGCCGCTGCAGCGAACGATGGCGGATCACGCGCACGTTCGCCTCGGTCAGCTCCAGTTCCGCCGCCACGTCCCTGGCGGCGCGGTCATCGTAGAAGGTCAGCAGCAACACGGAGCGCTCGCGCCCCGACAGCCTCTGCAGGCACCGGGCGAGCCGAGCGTGGTCGAGCCGTGGTGCGCTCGATGCATCGGCAATTGGCACGTCTTCCGCGTAGATCGCGAGCAGCTCCTCGCGGCGCGCGTGCGTCCGTTTCACGTCGAGCACGACCATGCGGCAGGTGCCGAAAATGAACGACACAAGCTGCTCCGGATCGCGCAGCCTGCCGCTCCGCAGCGCTTCGAGCGTCAGCATCAGCACCTGCTGCGCAAGATCAGCCGCCGCGTGTGAATCGCGCAGATGGCGCAGGCCGTACAGGCGGATCCGTGGCGCAAACCGGCGGCACAGCTCCGCTTCGGCTGCGGCATCCGTACCGGGCCGCGCGGCAGCGATGCGGCGCGCGAGCGCCGCGTCGTCCGCCGTGGGTTGCTCGATGCTCTGCACGCGACAAGCATAGGTGATCTCGTCTCCGGATACGAGGTTGTGTAACGAAGCGGCTGCTCGTTACACCTCCTCATGCCGGCGCATGCAGCGCGGTCACACGCACAGGAGAATCCAATGATTACCGATCAGCAGTCACGCACCAATATCCACGAAATCGCCGATGGCATTCACCGCATCAACACGCCGGTCACCCTCCCGGATGGAAGCAGCTTCAACTTCAACCAGTACCTGATCATCGACGACGAGGCGCTGCTCTTCCATACCGGACCGCGCCGCCTGTTCCCGTTCGTGCGCGACGCGGTGAACCACCTGATGCCGGCCGAGCGCCTGCGTTACGTCGCTTTCTCGCACGTCGAGGCCGACGAATGCGGCGCGCTGAATGACTGGCTCGCGGTCGCACCGCGCGCGCAACCGGTGTGCAGCCAGATCGCCGCGATGGTCTCGGTCAACGATATCGCCGACCGAGCGCCGCGCGCGCTCGCCGACGGCGAGACACTGACCCTCGGCCGCCACGTCATGCGCTGGCTCGACACGCCGCACGTGCCGCACGGCTGGGACTGCGGGCTGATGATGGAGGAGCGTACTCGCACTTTCCTGTGCGGCGATCTGTTCACGCAGGGCGGCGCCGGCGATGTCGCGCTGACCGAGTCCGACATCCTGGAGCCGAGCGAGGCGTTCCGCGCGCCGCTCGACTATTTCGCGCACGCACCGGCGACGGTCGAGACCCTCGAGCGGCTGGCCGGCCAGCATCCGACGACGCTTGCATGCATGCATGGCAGCGCGTGGCGCGGCGACGGCGCCGCGCTGCTGCGGGCTCTTGGCGCCCGATTGCGTACCGGCCAGCCGCTGAATTGATCCCGAGCGGGACGGCGGGGCGGCGTTGAACGACGTCCGCCGCCGCCGGTCATAATGGTCAGGTGATCGCGGAACCTGTGCCATGCAGCGCATCTTCGTCGTCGTCGGCCTCGCGCTCGTTGCGATCGGGCTGTTGTGGCCGTGGCTGAGACGTCTGTCGCTGTGGCAGCACCTCGGACGGCTGCCGGGCGACATCCACATCCAGCGCGACGGGTTCTCATTCTATTTCCCGATCACCACGGGGCTGCTGATCTCCGCGGTGATTTCGCTGCTGCTCTGGCTGCTGCGGAAGTAGCCGACGCCCTCAGAACGCCGGCTTCGGCGACGCGCGCTTGAAGGCCTCGACCGACGACAGGATTTCCTGCCGTGCCGCGTCCGGGCCGGCCCAGCCGATGATCCTCACCCACTTGCCGGGCTCCAGATCCTTGTAGTGCTCGAAGAAGTGCTGGATCTGCGCCAGGCGCTCGGGCGCCAGATCCTCGGGCTTGCGCCAGTGCTTGTACCAGGGCAGGCACTTGTCGATCGGCACCGCCAGCAGTTTCGAGTCGCCGCCTGCCTCGTCTTCCATCTGCAGCACGCCCAACGGGCGGCAGCGCACGACGACTCCGTGCTGCAGCGGAAACGGCGTGATCACCAGCACGTCGACCGGATCGCCGTCGTCCGAGATCGTGTGCGGGATGTAGCCGTAGTTGCACGGGTAGTGCATCGCGGTGCCGATGAAGCGGTCGACGAACAGCGCGCCGGACTCCTTGTCGACCTCGTACTTGACCGGGTCGGCATGCGCGGGGATTTCGATCACCACGTTGAAGTCGTCCGGCAGCGCGCGGCCGGAAGGCACTCGATCCAGGCTCATTGCGATTCCCCAGGAAGGTCGAACCGATTCTAGCGAGCGCCGCACCGCTGGCCGATAATCGGGCCCAGTTCATCGCGAGGAGGTATCCATGGACGGAGGCTGGACGCCCACCGAGGGCCGGCATCACTTCATCGGCAACCGCTGGATCGCAGCGCAGTCCGGACAGTCGATCGACGTGGTCGACCCATCGGACGGCCGACCATTCGCGAAGATCGCGCGCGGCAACGCGGCCGACATCGACGCGGCCGTGCGCGCCGCGCGCAGCGCCTACGGCG
>JBAIYN010000199.1:0-4786 GCA_037915775.1 Burkholderiales bacterium
GGAGGGCGCGACGCTGTGTGCGCGCTTCGTCCGCATCCACGGCCTCGGCCACGTCTGGACCGGCGGCCCGGGTGGGCACCCCTATTGCGAAAGCGGCGGCGCAGCGCTGGCTGCGCTTTGCATGCAGTTCTTCCGCGATGCCGGTCTGCACCAGCCGACGCCGGCGGAGCAGCCCCGCGCCGGCTGATGCCTCGCCACCGCGCCGGTCTCGTTCAGTCCGGCCACAGCGTCTGTTCGATGAATTTCACGACCGCGCAGCAGCGGAAGTCCGCGTTGTCCTTGCGCGCGAAGCGCGGCCACGGAGGCCGGCAACCGCTTCATCGTCGAAGCCTCACCACTGCCCGTAGAAGACGCCGGCGCGCTTGTACGCGTCGGTGCCCTGCTCGACCTCACCCAGCGTCACGGTCGTGCGCCGCTTCAGCTGCGCGAACCAGTCGAGCAGGCGCAGCCGCATCTCCGCGCGCACGCCTTCGAACGCCGGGTCGCGGCCGCGGTCATCCAGTTCATCCGGGTCGTCGCGCAGATCGAAGAGCTGCGGCGGCAGATCGAGCCAGTGCACGTATTTCCAATCGCGCGTGCGCACCATCCACGCGCGGCAGCGATCGGGCGCGAGCCCAAGCGTGCGGCGCGCCGCGCGGTAGCTGAAATCCAGTTCGCTGAACACCGCGTCGCGCCAGTTGGTCGGGCTTTCGCCGGCGAGCCATGGCGCAAGCGTGCGGCCCTCGATGCGGTGCGCGGCCGCGTCGAGCCCGAGCAGGTCGAGCGCGGTCGGCACCACGTCGATCGCTTCCGTGAACCCGGCCACGCGCCGTCCGGCCGCTGCGCCCGGCGCCGCAACGATGAGCGGCGTGCGCGTCACGCAGTCGTAGAAATGTTCCTTCTCGCCGAGCCAGTGATCGCCGAGCAGGTCGCCGTGGTCGGACGTGAACACGACCAGCGTGTCGCGCCAGCGGCCCAGTTCGTCGAGCAGCCGCCAGATGCGGCCGAGGTGATCGTCGATCTGCCTGACCAGCCCCATGTAGGCGGGCCGCACGACCTCGATCACCTCGTCGCGCGCGAAGTTCACGCATTCCTCCTGCCGGCGATAGGCGGCGAGCGCCGGATGCGGATCGTCCAGTTCCGACTGCGCGCGTGCCACCGGCAGCGCATCGGCGGACGAGTACAGCGCGTGGTACGGCGCCGGCGCGACATAGGGCCAGTGCGGCTTCACATACGACAGGTGCAGCGCCCACGGTGCCTCGCCCTGCGCGCGGATGAATTCGAGTGCGCGATCGGTCGTGTACGCAGTCTCGGAGTGCTCCTCGCGCACGCGCGCCGGCCAGCGGCAGTTGCGCATGTGCCAGCCCGACTGGGCGCGGCCGGAATCGTCGGTCACGCTGATCACGTACTCGGTCCACGGGTCGTCGCCCGCATAGCCCTGCGCGCGCAGCCAATCGGCGTAGTCGGCGGCCGGCTCGGCGTGATGTCCGTCGTGGCGGAGCCGCTCGGCGAAGCTTCCGCGCGCCAGCAGCGCGCCGAGTTCGCTCGCGCCGTCGAGCGCGAACCGCGCCAGCCCCGCGCGGTCCGGCATCACGTGTGTCTTGCCGATCAGAGTCAGCTCGCGGCCGGCCGCGCGCAGATAGTCGCCGAGGGTCATTTCCGCCACCGACAGCGGCACGCGGTTCCAGGTCGCGCCGTGCGACGACACGTAGCGCCCGGTGTAGAAGCTCATCCGCGACGGCCCGCACACGCCCGATTGCACGAACGCGTTATCGAAACGTACGCCGCGCGCGGCGAGAGCGTCGAGGCTGGGTGTCCGCAAGTGCGGATGGCCGCAGCACGACAGGTGATCCGCGCGCAGCTGGTCGCACATGATGAACAGCAGGTTGCGCGCCTCGATTCGCACTTCTACAGCCCCTCGCGCCACTCGGCGTTGAAGACACGCCACTTGCCGCCGTCGCGCCGCCACGCCGAATCGAATTCCCACGCCTGGCCGCGTTCCGGGAGCAGGCCGGAGCCGCCGGTGGCGACCACCCGCACGCGGGCACGCGCGCGCTCGCCGTCGACCCTCACCTCGGTGACGACCGCTGCCAGATGGATCTTCTCGTTGCGCAGGTAGATGCCGGCGAGGATCCGCTTCGCATCCTGCTTGCCGAAGGCGCCGGATTCGCGCGTGAAGTCGTCCGCCACTGCATCGAGAAACGCACCGGGCTCGCGGTCCTCGATCGCGCGCGCCATCGCGGCGATCGTATCGCGCAGTTCGCGTTCAGGGTCGCTGCGGACGCAGGCGCCCAGCGCGAGTGCGCCCAGCACGCCCAGCAGCCGTCGTCGCGCGCCGTGGCCGCTGAAAGCCGATCGCCGGTCCGGGGTCAGCCCAGATTCGGCGCCAGCCATCGCTCCAGCTCGTCGACGGATTCCTGCCTGCGCCGCGCCAGATCCTCGAGCTGGTCGCGCCCGATGCGGCCGACGTTGAAGTACTTCGCCTGCGGATGCGAGAAGTAGAAGCCGCTGACCGACGACGGCGGCGTCATCGCGTAGTTCTCGGTCAGCCCCATGCCGATCTCGCTGCAGCCGAGCACCTCGAACATCCTTGCCTTCACCGCGTGCTCGGGACAGGCCGGATAGCCGGGCGCGGGGCGGATGCCGCGGTAGCGCTCGTGGATCAGTTCGTCGCTGGTCAACGCCTCCCCCGCCGCGTAGCCCCACAGATCGCGGCGCACGCGCTCGTGCATCAGCTCGGCGAAGGCCTCCGCCAGCCGGTCGGCAATGGCCTTGAGCATGATCGCGCCGTAGTCGTCATGCTTGCCGAGGAACATCGCCTCGCGCTTGTCCTGCCCGATGCCGCTCGTGACCGCGAACAACCCGATGTAGTCGGCGATGCCGGTCGACTTCGGCGCGATGAAATCCGCCAGGCACTGGTTCGGATTCGGCACGCCGTCGATGACCGGCTTCCTGGTCTGCTGGCGCAGGCCGTGCCAGGTGAAGAGCACTTCGCGCCGTGAATCGTCGGAGTAGATCTCGATATCGTCGCCGATCGCGTTGGCGGGGAAGAAAGCGACCGCGCCGTTGGCGGCCAACCAGCGCTCGGCGACGATGCGCTCGAGCATCTTCTCCCCTTCGGCGAACACCTGGCGCGCGTGCTCGCCGACCACCTCGTCGGCGAGGATCGCTGGGAACGGTCCGTGCAGGTCCCAGGTCTGGAAGAACGGGCCCCAGTCGATGTACTTGGCGATCATCGCCAGATCGAAATTGCGGAAGGCACGGCGGCCGATGAACTTAGGCTTCGGCGGCGCATAGCCGGTCCAGTCGATCCGCGTCGCGTTGGCGCGCGCCTCGGCGAGCGCGATCAGTTCCGGGCCCTTCTTCGCCGCGTGCTGCGTGCGCACCCGGTCGTACTCGGTCGCGACCTCCGCGATGAAACGCTTCGCGCCGTCGTCTGACACCAGGCTCTGGCACACGCCGACCGAGCGCGATGCATCCGACACGTACACGACCGGACCGTTTCGATAGTGCGGCGCGATCTTGACCGCCGTGTGCACGCGGCTGGTGGTGGCGCCGCCGATCAGCAGCGGCGTCGTGAAACCCTGCCGCTGCATCTCGCGCGCGACGTGCTGCATCTCCTCCAGCGACGGCGTGATCAATCCGGAGAGCCCGATCATGTCGGCGGCCTCGTCGCGCGCCGTCTGCAGGATCTTCTCGGCCGGCACCATCACGCCGAGGTTGACGACCTCGAAGTTGTTGCACTGGAGCACGACCGACACGATGTTCTTGCCGATGTCGTGCACGTCGCCCTTCACGGTGGCGATCACGACCTTGCCCTTCGGCTTCGCCGCCGCGCCCGCGGCGGCCTTCTCCGCCTCGATGAACGGCACCAGGTGCGCGACCGCCTGCTTCATCACGCGCGCGCTCTTCACCACCTGCGGCAGGAACATCTTGCCGGCGCCGAACAGGTCGCCCACGATGTTCATGCCGTCCATCAGCGGCCCTTCGATCACCTCGATCGGCCGGCCGCCGCGGGCTGCGATCGCGGCGCGGCATTCCTCGGTGTCGCCGACGATGTGCTCGGTGATGCCGTGGATCAGCGCGTGCGCGAGCCGCTTCTCGACCGGCTCGGCGCGCCACGCGAGGTCTTCCTTCCTCTCTTTGGCTCCAGCCTTGATCTGCTCGGCGAACTGCACGAGCCGCTCACCGGCCGTCATTGACTCGCCGTCCGGGCTCGGTGCGCGGCGATTCAGCACGACGTCCTCGACCCGCTCGCGCAGCTCGGGTTCGATGTCCTCGTACACGCCGAGCTGGCCGGCGTTGACGATGCCCATCGTCATGCCCGCGCGGATCGCGTGGTACAGGAACACCGTGTGGATCGCCTCGCGCACGTGGTCGTTGCCGCGGAAGCTGAAGCTGACGTTGGACACGCCGCCGCTCACCTTGGCAAACGGCAGGTTGGTCCTGATCCAGCGCGCTGCATCGATGAAGTCGACCGCGTAGTTGTCGTGCTCCTCGATGCCGGTGGCGATCGCGAAGACGTTCGGATCGAGGATGACGTCTTCGGGCGGGAAGCCGACCCGCTCGACGAGCAGCCGGTAGCTGCGCTCGCAGATCGCGGTCTTGCGCGCCAGCGTGTCGGCCTGGCCCTGCTCGTCGAATGCCATCACGATCACCGCAGCGCCATAGCGCCGCGCGAGCGTGGCCTGGCGGATGAATTCCGCCTCGCCTTCCTTCAGCGAGATCGAGTTGACGATGCACTTGCCCTGCACGCACTTCAGCCCCGCTTCGATCACCGACCACTTGGAGCTGTCGATCATCACCG
>JBAIYN010000353.1:0-2177 GCA_037915775.1 Burkholderiales bacterium
ACAGGCGCGCGCGCTCGAGGTCCGGCCCGCCGAACTCCCAGAACGAGCCGCCGATGGTGTAGATCATCCCCGCGGCCATGTTCACCGAGCAGAAGCCGCCGTGCGCGGCGTAGTTCGGCGTGCCGAACTGGCGCGCGAAGAGGCCGGTGAGCGCCTGCATCTGGTCGCGCCCGGTGAACAGCGCAAACCGTTTGGGATCGGCCTTTCGTATTCTTGAAAGCCTCTCTTCCAGAAGGTCGAACGCTTCCCGCCAGGAAATCGGCTCGAATTCCCCGGCGCCTCTTTCGCTGCCTGCTTTTCTTTTCAAGGGGCGCGTCAGGCGCGCGGGCGAGCGCTGCTTCATGAGCCCGCTCGCGCCCTTGGCGCAGATCACGCCCTTGTTGAGCGGGTGCGCCGGATTGCCGTCGATGTAGCGTGGCTCGCCGTCGCGCAGGTGCACGCGGATGCCGCAGCGGCAGGCGCACATGTAGCAGGTCGTGGTCCTGATCTCGTCCATGCTGCGCCCGATTTTCGGCCCGTCGCCGCGCTCCGGCAAAGAGCGAATGCTGATGCTGGCATAAAATTGCCGAGTGAAGATCTGCATCGTCTCCGACAGCCACGACCGCGCCGACCCGCTTGCGCAGGCGGTGCGCCAGGCGGCGGAACTGGGCGCCGAAGCCGTGATCCACTGCGGCGACCTTATCGGCACGCAGACGCTGCGCGGCGCGCTCGCGGCGGGATTGCCGCTGCATTTGATCCACGGCAATAACATCGGCGACCAGGTTTCGCTCGCGCGCTGGGTGCGCGAGCGCAACGGGCAGCTGCAGTATCACGGCGCCGATGCCCGCCTGGAGCTGGCGGGCCGCAAGGTCTTTGCGGTGCATTACCCGGAATACGGCCATGCCATGGCCTGTACCGGCGACTGGGATCTCGTCTGCTGCGGCCACTCGCACGCGGCGGGCATCGAGCAGGTTCGCAATGTCAGAGGCGGCAGCACCTGGCTCGTCAACCCGGGCACCGTCGCCGGCCTCGCCGCGCCCGCCACCTGGATCCTCGGCGACCTCGCGGCAATGCGCTTCGACGTGCATACGCTCGTTCTATAGCGGCATAGCCGTTTTTTCTGCTGGCGCCGCAACGCGGCCCGTAGAATCGCTCCCTACAGGGAGGCATTCGCGATGTTCACCAGCAATCCGTTCGCGGCGCTGGCCGGCGTCCTGCCGGCGACCGTCATGCAGGGCTACGTCCTCGTCATGATCTTGCTCGTCGTTGCCGGCACGCTGTACGAAGTCGTGCACAAGGGCAGCGCCAAGTACTTCTTCGCCAACATGCGCAGGACGAAGGCGAAGGGCGCGAAGGAGGTCGGCGGCGGCGAGCTCGTGTCGATCGCGGTGCAGACCGCCGTCGTCGACGTGCTCGCCTCCGGGGAGTTCTGCAATCCTCGGCGGCGCGTCGCGCACCTGCTCGGCATGTACGGCTTCGTGCTCTACGTCCTTGCGACCGTCGTCCTGGTATTCGACGCCTCGGCGAGCGCGCTCTGGGCGCAGCTCTGGTGGCTCGGCGGCCTGATGGTCTGCGTCGGCGGCTACTGGTTCTGGTTCTTCATCCGCGTCGACGTCGCCGCCGAGGGCAATTCGCCTTTCCGCGTCGTCAAGGCGGATCTGTTCATCCTGTCGCTGCTTGCCAGCGCGACGCTCGGGCTGCTCTGGGCCTGGGCGCAGGCGAAGGGCAGCCCGGGCTCACTCGTGATGTTCGCACTGTACATCGTCGCGACGACGGTGCTGTTCGGCTCGGTGCCCTGGTCGAAGTTCGCGCACATGTTCTTCAAGCCTGCGGCGGCCTTCGAGAAACGCATCACGCATGCCAGTGGCGCGGCCGAGAATCTACCGACGCAGACGCGGGACGATCCGGCGCAGCGGGAAAGGCACTCGATGCAGCTGCTGCGAGACGCCCCGATGGACATGGGGCTCGGCATCAAGCGCGAAGCGCCGCGCCACTACTAAAAAACAATTCCGCAGCTTCCAGCGAAACGGATCAAGGAGCCAGCTCAATGCCTACCTTCGTCTACATGACAAGGTGCGACGGATGCGGACACTGCGTCGACATCTGTCCCTCGGACATCATGCACATCGACAAGACCTATCGGCGCGCCTACAACATCGAGCCGAACATGTGCTGGGAGTGCTATTCCTGCGTGAAGG
>JBAIYN010000348.1:0-2189 GCA_037915775.1 Burkholderiales bacterium
CATCATCGTTCGTCTGGAGAAGAATTCCGCTAAGGCCAAGCAGAACGACGTCAAGCTCGAAGCGGCCAGCCCCGGCACCTGGGGCAACTCCATGGTGTACACTGTCGATGCGAAGGGTATCACGGACGATGTCGCTTCCCGCTTCGGCATCGCCAAAGCCGACCTATTCAACTTGACGATCTATGAGAATCCCGGCAGCGGTACGGTCGAGAAGTTTCTGAACGTCGCCGTCACAGCGACAGCAGGCTCGCGGCGGCTGGATCGCGTGCTGGCCGACGAGTCGAGTCTAGTTCGCGTGCAGCTGAAGGCCGACGGTACGCCCGATCTCCCCGGTGCGCGTCCAGCCGACTCGCAACCGGCAGAGGACCCGTCCGACCCGGCAGCGGACAAAACAAAGTTCAAAACTTTTAGCGGCGGTGCCGACGGCGATGCACTGACAGCCGATACGGATGTGCTGGGGGACGAAAACAAGAAGACCGGAATGTACGCACTGGCCAAAGCCGACCTCTTCAATCTTCTCTGCATTCCGCCGGACACGCGTGATGGCGATACCAGTAGCGGTGTGTATCAAAAGGCGATGGTCTACTGCGCGAAGCGCCGTGCGATGCTCATCGTCGATCCTCCGCAGGCTTGGGGCGCGAACAAGGACACTGCCGCGGCAACCGCGGCGACCAAATTGTCGTCGCTTGGACTGACGGGTGTTGAGGCGCGCAACGCGGCGCTGTACTTTCCGCGCGTCACTGAGTCCGATCCGAAGCTCGGCGACCAGCTCGATACATTCGTGCCGTGCGGGATCATCGCTGGCGTGATGGCGCGCACCGACACTCAACGCGGGGTGTGGAAGGCGCCTGCTGGGCTCGACGCCAGCATCACCGGCATTCAGGCTCTGCAGGTGAACCTCAACGATGGCGAGAACGGCACGTTGAATCCGCTGGCGATCAACTGCCTGCGCTTCTTCCCTGCGGCCGGCCGCGTCGTCTGGGGCGCACGCACGCTGCGCGGCGCCGATCAACTCGCCGACGAGTACAAATACGTTCCCGTCCGCCGCCTCGCGCTCTACATCGAGGAGAGCCTCTACCGCGGCACGCAATGGGTCGTCTTCGAGCCCAACGACGAACCCCTCTGGGCCCAGATTCGCCTGAACGTCGGCGCCTTCATGCACAACCTGTTTCGCCAAGGAGCCTTCCAAGGGAGCACGCCGAAGGACGCCTACTTCGTCAAGTGCGACAAGGAGACGACGACGCAGAATGACATCAACCTCGGCATCGTGAACATCGTCGTCGGCTTCGCGCCGCTCAAGCCCGCGGAGTTCGTCGTGATCCAGCTCCAGCAGATGGCCGGCCAGATCGAGACGTGAGGAGGAACCCATGGCGCAGTTTACCGTCAACACGCAGCGATTCGACCCGTACAAGAACTTCAAATTTCGCGTCAAATGGGATGGCAAGTACGTGGCCGGCATCAGCAAGGTCGGCGCGCTGAAGCGCACCACCGAGGTCGTCAAACACCGCGAGGGTGGCGATCCGAGCAGCAGTCGCAAATCGCCCGGGCGGACCGAATACGATGCCATCACGCTGGAACGCGGCGTCACCCACGACAAAGAGTTCGAGCAATGGGCGAACAAGGTGTGGAACTTCGGCGCCGGCCTCGGCGCGGAGGTCTCTTTGAAGGACTTCCGCAAGGACATCATCCTCGAGGTCTACAACGAGGCTGGCCAACTGGCGATCGCGTATAAGATCTTTCGCTGCTGGGTATCCGAGTTTCAATCGCTGTCCGATCTGGACGCGAACGCCAACGCCGTCGTCATTCAGCACATCAAGCTCGAAAACGAAGGCTGGGAACGCGACACCGAAGTGCCCGAGCCGAGCGAGCCGACCTTCACTGAACCGGCTTGACCTCCGACATGCCTGCGGTCACGGCGACAGAACTGCTGGGCGCTTGGGAGCAATGCCTGTCGCAGTCCGCGGTTCAGCGCCCGCTGACGTTGCTCTCGCACTGCGGCGCCGATCCGACGGCCGAACGACTGGCACAGCTCAGCCTCGGCCAGCGCGATGCGGCATTGCTGACCTTGCGCGAGCGCGCGTTCGGTCCGCGTATGAGCGGACTCGCCACCTGTCCGAGCTGCGCGCTCGAAGTGCAACTCGAACTCGAGGTCTCTGACATCCGCGTTGCCGGTCCCTCTGTGTCTTCCG
>JBAIYN010000193.1:0-3822 GCA_037915775.1 Burkholderiales bacterium
ACAAGACCCTAGCTAGCGTTTCAAATCCATTATGTCCAGTTTGGACAACACCTTGCAAGCGAATCTACGGCTGGTGCACGAAAGGATTAGCTCAGCTGCCCGCGCGGTCCAACGAACGGCTGATTCCATCTTACTGGTGGCGGTCAGCAAGACCTTTCCGGCCGAGGCGGTGGTCGCGGCGACGCACTGCGGGCAGCGCGCTTTTGCCGAGAACTACGTACAGGAAGCGGTCGCGAAGATCGCACGGGTGCGCGAGCTCGCAACGGTGCCGCTGCAGTGGCATTTCATCGGGCCGATCCAGCGCAACAAGACGCGCGCGATCGCCGAGCAATTCGACTGGGTGCAATCGGTCGACCGCATCAGGATCGCGCAGCGGCTGTCGGAGCAGCGGCCGGCCGGACTGCCGCCGCTGAACGTGCGGCTGCAGGTCAACATCAGCGGCGAGGCCACCAAGAGCGGCGCGGCGCCGGGCGAGGTGCCCGCGTTCGCGTCGGCGGTCGCCGCCCTGCCCCGGCTCGCACTGCGCGGATTGATGGCGATTCCGGAGCCCGAGCGCGACCCCGAGCGGCGTCGCGTGCCGTTCGCACGCATGCGGCGGCTGTTCGACGAGGTGCGCGCGCGCGGCCTGCCGCTCGATACGCTGTCGATGGGAATGTCGGACGACCTCGAGGTCGCGATCGCCGAAGGCGCGACGATGGTGCGCGTGGGTTCCGCCATCTTCGGCGAGCGGCGATAGACTCGTCCGCCGGCTTCGGAGCGCTCAACATGACGGCCGCAGAAGAACTCGACCAGATCGACCGCATCCACGACGACGAGCCTGCGCAGGCCGCCGCCCGGCTGCGCGAGCTCGACGTCGCCGCGCTGCCGCCCGACCGGGCGCCGCTGGCGGCGTTCCTGTTCAACCACGTTCTGGGCGAAAAACTCGGCGACTGGAACGGCGCGGCGCGGCGCATCGATCAGTTGCGCAATCGAATCGCCGAGACTGCGCCCGCGGTGATGGTCCACGCGGCGGTCGCGGACGAGCTCGCGGGTCGCGCCGATTCGCCGGCGCGCGCGGCCGTGGTTGCGGCAAGCTCCGCGGCCGTCGCGTCCTGCGCGATCGGGTTGCGCCGCCTGAGCTTCACGCAGGAGAGCATGGACACGATGCAGTTCGCCGCGTCGCTGCGCGACCTGGCGCGCCAGACCGCCGCGCTCGCCCCGGGCAGCCCGTTCGACGCACAGCTCGCGGCGGGACTGAACAACGCGACCTCGCGCCTGCTCGACATCTGCAGCGATGGGCGCGATCAGGTCGTGCGCGACGCGCTGCAGACCGGGGCGGAGCAGGCGTTGCGCCTGTGGCGGTCGGCCGGCAGCTGGGTCAATCACGAGCGCGCGCTGTATCTGGTCGCGCTCGTGGCAAACCGCACCGGTGCGCACGAGCGGGCTCGCGACGCCGCGCGGCAGGCCCTGGCGGTGATCGCCGAAAACGGAGCCGAAGACGTGGACCGCGCGTTCCTGCTGCTGCAGCTCGCCGGCGCGCAGCAGTCGCTCGGCGAGCTGGCAGCAAGCCGTGCTGCGCACGACGAGGCGCGCGCGATTGCCGCTGGCTGGAACGACCGGTCGCTGCGCGACTGGTTCGATGCGGAGCACGCGCGGCTGTTCGGCACTTCCGGCGCGGGGAGCGAATGATGCGCGTCTGCTTCGTGGGCGGCGGCAACATGGCCGCGGCACTGATCGGCGGGCTGCTGCGCGCGGGCACGCCGCGCCCCGACATCCGTGCAATCGAGATCGACGCGGCGCGGCGTGAACATCTACAGCGCGAGCTCGGCGTGGTCGCGCTGCCCGCGCCGGATGCTTCGGTCGCCGGCGTCGACGTGATCGTGCTCGCGGTCAAGCCGCAGCAGATGCGCGATGCCTGCCGCGCACTGCAGCCGTTCGTGCACGCGCAGCTCGTGCTGTCGATCGCCGCCGGAATCCGCGCGCGCGACCTTGCGCGCTGGCTGAACACGCAGTGCATCGTTCGGGCGATGCCGAACACGCCCGCGCTGGTCGGCAAGGGCATCTCCGGCGCGGCGGCGACCGCCGGCGTGAGCGACGCGCAGCGGCGGACCGCGGAATCCATCCTTCGTGCGGCGGGAAGCGTGGTCTGGGTCGCGGACGACGATCAGCTCGACGCGGTGACCGCGCTGTCGGGCAGCGGCCCGGCCTACGTGTTCTATTTCATCGAAGCGCTGATCGACGCCGGGCGCGCAATGGGCTTCGACGATGCGCAGGCGCGCCAGTTCGCGATCGAGACGGTCACCGGCGCCGCGCATCTGGCCGCCGCTTCGGAAGAGCCGCTGGAAACGCTGCGCGCCCGCGTGACCTCGAAGGGAGGGACGACGGCCGCGGCGATCGCCCGCATGGATGCGGACCAGTTGAAGCGGCGCATCGTCGATGCGGTGCAGGCGGCTCGCAGGCGCGCCGCCGAGCTGGGCGACGAGTTCGGGCGCGACTGATCGTCGCTGTGCGGCGCTACCGCAACGCGTAGTCCGCCGCCACTCCGATGAAGATCGCCAGGCCGAACCACTGGTTGTGGCGGAACGCGCGGAAGCAGTCGTCGCGCCCGCGACCGCGGATCAACCGGTAGTGGTAGATCGCGCAGCCCAGCGCGATGAGCCAGCCGAGCAGGAACGGCACGCCGAACTTGGCCGAGTAGCTGACGACGAGCAGCAACGACAGGCACACCGCATAGCTCGCCATCACCGCCGCCACATCGGCGCGCCCGAACAGGATCGCGGACGACCGCACGCCGATGCGGATGTCGTCGTCGCGGTCGACCATCGCATACTCGGTGTCGTACGCGACGACCCAGAACAGGTTGGCCGTGAACAGCCACCACCCGATCGGCGTCACGTCGCCCAGCACCGCGGCGAACGCCATCGGAATGCCGAACGAGAACGCGATCGCCAGATAGGCCTGCGGCAGCGGGAAAAAACGCTTGAAAAGCGGGTAGCTCGACGCCACCACCACGCCCACGACGGCGAGCGCGAAGGACAGCACGTTCAGCGGAATCAGCAGCAGCGCAGCCGCCAGTGTCAACACCAGCGCCACCAGCAGCGCCTCGGCCGGGGAAACCTTGCCGCTTGCGACCACGCGGTCCGCGGTGCGCTTCACGTGGCCGTCGAAGTCGCGGTCGACCACGTCGTTGACCGCGCATCCGGCCGATCGCATCAGCAGCGTACCGGTCAGGAAGATCGCCAGGTGCAATGCGCTCGGCCAGCCGTCGGACGCGATCCACAGTGCGGTCAGTGTCGGCCACAGCAGCAGCAGCGTCCCGATCGGCTTGTCGAGCCGGGTCAGACGTACGTACAGGGTCAGTCTTTCACGCAGCGCCATCGTTGCGGCGGACAGCAGGCCGTGATTGAGGGGCAACGAATCCCGGCGAGCCAGGGATCCGGTGCGCGGCTATCGTAACAGTCGCTCGGTTGCGGCGAAGATCGATCGACATCGCGGCCGCATATCGGTCTGCTACACGCGGATCCGCGCAGCGAGCGCGCGCAATTCCTCGATCGGCGGATTCTTGCGCGGCCAGGTGAGCCCGACGCCATCGTCGGCGTGGCGTGGCAGCACGTGCAGGTGCAGATGCGGAACCGTCTGCCAGCCGGCCGGGCGGTTCGCCTGCAGGATCGTGATGCCGGCCGGCCGGAACGCCTGTTCGATGGCCCTCGCCACCCGATGCGCAACGACGAACAGGGCGGCCGCGGTGGCCTCGTCGGCATCGAGCAGGGTTTCGAACGGCTGCACGGTCGCCACGATCACGTGGCCGGGATTCACCTGCCCCGCATCCATGAACGCGAACAC
>JBAIYN010000006.1:0-3333 GCA_037915775.1 Burkholderiales bacterium
ATAGGCGTCGAGGTCCTCGTGCCTGATGCGGCCGGCCGGACCCGACCCCTGCACGAACTGCAGCTCGATGCCGAGTTCCCACGCGCGCCGCCGCACCGCGGGCGATGCGATCGGCTTTTCTCCCGGCGCGCGCCGTGCAACCGGCGCGGCCGGCGCTGCGGCCGGCAAAGCCACAGGCTTCGGCGTCGGTGCGGGAGCAGGCGCCGGTTTCGGCGCTGTCGCTGCTGCCGGCGGCGGCGCTGCCGGAGCGCGCGCGCTGACCGGCGGTGCTCCTTCGGCCACGTTGCCCGCGCCCTCGACTTCGAGGCGGATCAGCTCGGTGCCGACCGCCATCACCTCACCGACCTTGCCGCCGAGCGAGATCACCTTGCCATGAACCGGCGACGGAATCTCCACGGTCGCCTTGTCGGTCATCACGTCGGCGAGCACCTGATCCTCGACCACGCTGTCGCCCGGCTGCACGTGCCACTCGACCAGTTCCACCTCGGCAATGCCTTCGCCGATGTCCGGCATCTTGATGACGTGAACCCCCATGTCACGCCTCCATCGTGCGTTTGAAAGCTTCACCGACGCGCTTCGGCCCGGGGAAGTACGCCCATTCCTGCGCGTGCGGGTACGGCGTGTCCCACCCGGTCACGCGCTCGATCGGCGCCTCGAGGTGATAGAAGCAGTGCTCCTGCACCAGCGCGGCGAGTTCCGCGCCGAAGCCGCTGGTGCGCGTGGCCTCGTGCACCACGCAGCAGCGTCCGGTCTTCTTCACCGACGCGACGATCGTGTCCAGGTCGAGCGGCCACAGGCTGCGCAGGTCGATGATCTCGACGTCGATGCCGGTTTCGTTCGCCGCCGCCTCCGACACCCACACCATCGTGCCGTAGGTGAGCACCGTCATGTCCTTGCCCGCCCGGAACACCGCCGCGGATTCCAGCGGCACCGTGTAGTAGTCCTCCGGCACTTCGCCGCGCGGGTGCTTCGACCACGGCACCACGGGCTTGTCGTGGTGGCCGTCGAAGGGTCCGTTGTACAGGCGCTTGGGCTCGAGGAAGACCACCGGGTCGTCACACTCGATCGACGAGATCAGCAGACCCTTGGCGTCGTACGGATTGCTCGGCATCACGGTGCGGATGCCGCACACGTGCGTGAACAGCACCTCGGGGCTCTGGCTGTGTGTCTGCCCGCCGTAGATGCCGCCGCCGCAGGGCATGCGGATCGTGAGTTTCGTGTGGAAATCGCCGGCCGAGCGGTAGCGCAGCCGCGCGGCGCCGGAGACGATCTGGTCGTACGCCGGATAGAAGTAGTCGGCGAACTGGATCTCCGCGACCGGGCGCAGGCCGTATGCGCCCATGCCGATCCCCACGCCGACGATGCCGCCCTCGGCGATCGGCGTGTCGAACACGCGGTGATTGCCGTACTTCGCCTGCAGCCCTTCGGTGCAGCGGAACACTCCGCCGAAGTAGCCCACGTCCTCGCCGAACACGACCACGTTCTCGTCGCGCGCCAGCATCACGTCGAGCGCCGAGCGGATCGCCTGCACCATCGTCATCGTGGCCATCGTCAGATCCCCAATTGCTGGCGCTGGCGGCGCAGGTGCGCGGGCATTTCGGCGTAGACGTCCTCGAACATCGACGCCGGGCTCGGGATCGGGCCGGTGGCGAGCGTGCCGAAGCTCTCGGCCTCCTTCTGAGACGCGAGTACTTCTTCCTCCAGTTCCTTCTGTTGCGCGGCGTGCTGCTCCTCCGACCACGCGCCGATTGCGATCAGGTGCTGCTTCAGGCGCGGCACCGGATCGCCGAGCGGGAACTTGGACCATTCGTCCGCCGGCCGGTACTTCGACGGGTCGTCGGAGGTCGAATGCGCGCCGGCGCGATAGGTGACCCACTCGATCAGTGTCGGTCCGAGGTTGCCGCGCGCGCGCTCGATCGCCCATTTCGACGCCGCGTACACGGCGAGGAAGTCGTTGCCGTCGACGCGCAGCGACACGATGCCGTTGCCCACGCCGCGCGTGGCGAACGTAGCGACCTCGCCGCCGGCGATGCCCTGAAACGAAGAGATCGCCCACTGGTTGTTGACGATGTTCAGGATCACCGGCGCGCGATACACGGCGGCGAACAACAGCGCGTTGTGGAAATCGGCCTCGGCGGTCGAGCCGTCGCCGATCCATGCCGATGCGATGCGCGTGTCGCCCTTGATTGCCGCCGCCATCGCCCAGCCGACGGCCTGGATGTACTGGATGCCGAGGTTGCCGGCGATCGAGTAGAAGCTGTGCTTGTGCGACGAGTACATCACCGGCATCTGCCGGCCCTTGATCGGGTCGCGCTCGTTGGAAAACAGCTGGCACATCATGTCGACCAGCGGATAGCCGCGCGCGATCAGGATGCCCTGCTGGCGATAGGTCGGAAACACCATGTCGTCGGGCTCGAGTGCGAGCGCCTGGCCGATGCCGACCGCCTCCTCACCGAGGCTCTGCATGTAGAACGACATCTTCTTCTGCCGCTGCGCGATCAGCATGCGCGCATCGAACACGCGCGTCTTCATCATCGCGCGCAGCCCGGCACGCAGCACTTGCGGATCGACCTCGGGCACCCACGGGCCGACTGCGCGTCCCTGCTCGTCGAGCACGCGCACCAGTGCGCTGGCAACGTCGAGCGTTTCGCCCGGCTTCGATTCGATCGGCGGCCGCCGCACCGCGCCGGCGGGCGAGACCTGAAGATAAGAGAAATCGGTTTCGCGGCCCGGCCGTCCCGGCGGTTCGGGAACGTGCAGCGCCAGCGGCTTGTATTGCCTGGAAGAGGTCATGCTTGCGGTCCCCGTGCTCGATTGTGTCTCGCTACAGTCGACTCCAACTGCAGTGCTGCGCCATTGTGTAGCGGTGCTGCAGTCGCCCCGCGCGACGGCGTGCATGGCCGTGCGCGGGCGCGCAAGCGTAACGGCTTTTCCGCGTTTTCGCTCGGACCTGGGTCAACCGCGGACACCGCGTTGTCAGCGCGGCCCGGGCGCCGACGCGTCGGTCGACGGGATCGAGCCACTCGCCAGATCGCTGTCGACCGCGGGCAGCGCGCGCATGCGGCGAATTCGCGGCTGCCGCCACGCCACTGCCGCCACCAGCAGCGCTGCCGTGCCCGCAAAGACGAGGCCGGCGCGCAATCCAAGGTGCTCGCCCAGCCAGCCGCCGATCATCGCGCCGGGGACGGCCGGCACCATGATCAGCCAGCGCATCGTGCTGGTCATGCGGCCCAGCAGCGGGGTGGGCGTGACCGCCTGCCGCAGCGCGAGGAAATTGATGAAGATGAGCACCGCGGCCGCGCCGAACAGCATCAGCATCGCCGCGAACATCAG